>CAIWRI010000035.1 GCA_903915035.1 uncultured Nitrosomonadales bacterium
ATCCGGCAAGCGGGAGTACTCATCCGGCAAGCAGGAGCATTCATCCGGCAAGCGGGAGTACTCATCCGGCAAGCAGGAGTACTCATCCGGCAAGCAGGAGCACTCATCCGTGAAGCAGGAGCGCTCATCCGGCAAGCGGGAGTACTCATCCGGCAAGCGGGAGTACTCATCCGGCAAGCGGGAGTACTCATCCGGCAAGCGGGAGTACTCATCCGGCAAGCAGGAGCGCTCATCCGGCAAGCGGGAGTACTCATCCGGCAAGCAGGAGCATTCATCCGGCAAGCAGGAGCACTCATCCGGCAAGCGGGAGCACTCATCAGGCAAGCAGCATCAAGATTTAGTGACGCAGGATGATGATTTCCTGAAGCCGCTTCAAGACATCGGAACTGAGTATCACTCAACAGGCAAGCAGCCCCTTGTACCCTTTTCCTTGTACCTTGCGCCTGCTTTTCAGTACCCTGCCGCTGCTCAGTGCAATCCCCCGCAATCGCTGAATGAGTTACTTGCCATTGCAGCGCGCGGCGGTATTGTCGCCAGGCCGTTACCGGCAGTCGTTGAATTAAGCCTCAAGTTCGTCTGAATGGAATTAAGCTTCAGGCCCGGCTGGTAATCAGGCTGCTGTGCCTGCACGGCTAATTTGTTCAGCAATGCCTGCCAAATTATTTACCGTTAAAGTTGGCGCGATCCCCCAGGGATCAAAAATCGTCTCAGGTGACCGTTTAACCCAGGCGGCGCGCATGCCTGAGGAAACTGCGCCTATCACATCGAAGGGATTGCCGGAGACCAGCCAGGCCTCTGAGCATGTCGCCGCAGATCTTCTTAAAAAATGACTGTACACGCCCGGGTTGGGCTTGTAAGACTTCATTTCGTCTACGCTCACTACATCGATAAAATAATCGCTTATGCCGGCATGATTGAGCAGCGCCTCAACGTCATTGGCCCTGCCATTTGAAAAGGCGAACAGTCTGAAACCTGCCTGCTTTGCTTTGGCCAAACCATTTTTAACATCAGCAAACGCGGGCAATACTTTATATTGATACATCAGACTGTCTTTGTCACTTTGCTGAAGTGGAATTTTCAGCGCGCTGCTGGCGAAAGCGAGCGCGTGGCTGGTGCAAATATCGAAGCTCACATAGTTTTGCATCAGGCCGCGGCGAAAGGAATATTCAAGCTGTTTCTCGCGCCACAGGCGAGCGAATTCCGCGGCCTGGGGGCCCGCATATTTTTCCAGCGAGGAGGTGATGCCCTGTGTGTCAATCAAGGTGCCATAGACATCGAACGCAAGTGTAATATTCATCTGTTCCCTTCACAATCTGCTGTTGTTAGCTTAACGTTTTATTCAATCCGGAAAAATAATCCGGCCGCTTGTGACCATCACAATGGCTTGCCCGGCGGACATTCTACATGCCGCTGGCAGTTTTACTGCAGATACCGGCAAGTGAGTTGTATCTGTGCTTCGCTATACACATCGCGCAGCACGTGTCAGGATTTTGTCAGCTTCGTCTCAACAAGGCCTCAAACTGATCAGGTGGCACAGGTTTGCTGAACAGATAGCCCTGAAATTTGTCGCAGCCTTTATGCAGCAGGAGTTGGTGCTGCCCCTCCGTTTCCACCCCCTCCGCGATGACCTCCAGCCCCAGACTTTTGCCCATCGCAATGATGGTGCGGACGATCGCCCGGTCACTGTTGTTAGTATCCAGATCGCGCACAAACGACTGATCGATTTTAAGCTGGTCGAGCGGCAGCCGTTTGAGGTATTGCAGTGAGGAATAGCCTGTACCGAAGTCGTCCAGCGAGAGCCGGATGCCGATTGCTTTGAGTTTATTCATGATTGCGATGGCATCCTCGATCTTTTCGAACAACATGCTTTCAGTCAACTCCAGTTTGAGCAGGCCGGGATTAATCTGATGGCGATGCACGACATCCCGAACCTGATCTACAAAATCAACATGACTGAATTGCTGTGCGCTCACATTCACCGCCAGCACCAGATGACAGCTAAAAACATTGTGCTGCCAGGCATTGATCTGAGCGCAAGCGGTCTCCAGCACCCATAGCCCGATCGGGATGATCAAGCCGGTTTCTTCCGCCAGCGAAATGAATTGCAGAGGGGGAATCAGACCGCGCTGCGGATGTATCCAGCGTATCAGGGCCTCAGCGCTTGTGGTGCGCTTCGCTCTGTCTACCTGTATCTGGTAATACAGCTCGAATTGATTCACTTCAATTGCCGTGCGCAACTCGGCTTCGAGTACCGCCCGTGCCGTGATGGTTTCCTGCATTTTCGGATCAAAGAAACGCAAGGCATTACGGCCGCATTGCTTGACCTGATACATGGCGATATCCGCTTGTTTCAGCAGATTGTCTGCGGATTGATTTTTTCCGTTGAACAGCACGGCACCGATACTGAGGGTGCTGTAGTATTCCTTATCCGCCAGTTGATAAGGCTGTCCCAGCGTGGCAAGCATTTTTTCACCCACCACTTCGGTCTGTTCCGCCGCGTCGATCGCATTTTTGCTCAGCAATTCGAGCATCACCACGAATTCATCACCGCCCAGACGCGCAACGGTATCCCCTTCACGCACGCAGAAAGCCAGTCGCTGAGCCACCTGTTGCAGCAAGCTGTCGCCGGCATCGTGACCTAGCGTATCATTGATGGTCTTGAAATGATCCAGATCCAGAAACAGCAGCGCACCATGCCTGTCGCTGCGCGCACTGGCTACTTGCGCCTGACCCAGTCTGTCCAGCAACAGCCGTCTGTTGGGCAGGCCGGTGAGCGGATCGTAGAACGCAAGACGTTCGATTTTTTCGGCAGCGGACTTGCGTTCGGTAATGTCACGTGAGACGACGATGAAACGGGGAAGCTGAGTTTCACCCGCAGATTTTTTTGCCACGGACAGTTCAAAGCACAGCGTGCCCTGAGGCAGGGATATTTCAATCTGCTTACCGTAGGACGATCCCGTCTGATTTGCCTCCTGCAAGGCCTCCAGCACAATGCCGGCAGCCGCAGCGGGCAATACTTCCTGCACTGTTTTGCCAAGCAACTCTGTGGACGGCGCCGCCAGTAGATGTTCATCCGGCGAGTGTGATGAGTAATAACGACCCTCCAGGTCAATATCAAAAAACAGGTCAGGAATCGCATCCATGGTAGCCTTTAAATCCCCGGCCATCGTATTGAACTCATGCGCAATGCCGGCGATTTCGTCGTTGCCGGGCAAGTCGGAGCGGGCATTCATATCCCCCAGCCTATACCGGCGCACTGTGCTTGATAGTGCTTGCAGACGGAAAATGATGTTGCGCTTCACGGCAATCTCAATCAATCCGCCGATCAAGAGCCCCGTCGTCAGTACCACCAGTGTCAGAATGATAATTAACTGGCGCATGGATGCCAGAATATCCCGGCTTGGAATCAGTCTGAAATAATGCCAGCCTACCGGTTGCAAAATCATGCCCACGGCCAGATATTTCCGACCCTGCACTGACACCTCCTGCTCGAAGGCGCGTGGCTGCACTTCCAGTTTACTGGCAAGCAGCCGGCTCAGCTCCGTTTCGTGTTGCAGATCAGGCCTGAAACTGTCAGGTCGGGCTTCCAGTTCCTTCTGCCAGGGCCCGGCCAGTAAAAAATTGCCATTAGTATCAAGCAGCAGATGCATTTCATCCTTATAGCGCTGCCCCTGTTGGAGCAGCATCGGAAAAACCTTGTTAAGGTAGATGTCGTGTCCTACCGTGCCTATCCAGCGGCCCTGCACATCGACCGGCATGATCGCGCTCACCATCCAGCTTTTGGGTACGGGATCGAACAACGGGGGTGTCCAGCGCAGCCCGCGTTCGGGATTATTAACCGGGTCGCCCAGCGTCATCCAGTCCGTGTCGTTGTAATCCGTATCCGCTGCCATGATCAGGGCGAAGTCCGGCACGCTATGGTCATAAATGATTTCAGTCTTGCCGCGCGTCACCAGCCAGACATTGCTGAAGGGGGCGATAATTGAAGCGCCGAACATATCCAGCACGAGTTTGCTGCGCAGATGGAATATTTTCTGCTTCAAGTCGAGCGTGACATCGGGTGGCAGAAACATGCCCGCTTCCGACCTGCCATCAAATCGGTCACGTTTGCTGCGCCATGCGCCGTCCGCATCGTGCTGCACCAGTTGATCGAATGCGGCTTCTTCGTCAGGCCGGTCGGGAGCGCTCAGCCTTTTTTCGAGTATGCGCGACAAGAGTTTCAGGCTGGTTTCAGCCCGGGACAGATTCTGTGAGTTGGCGGCCATCAGCGAGCGTGTTTCAACGGTCAGGCTGGCAGCTTCGGTTTTCATCAAATTCTGTTTGGCAATCTGGTAAATGATGCCCGCAGCCGAGATGGTCACCAGCGTAACACTGGCAAACACGATCATCATCAATTTGCGTCCCAGGTTCATTGCGGCTTCCTGATCATTTTCAAGGCTGCTTCGAATATGTCACATGTAAAAGTATTATTATCGACAACCACAATCTTTTTCTTCCCGTTCATTTAACACTATTCAAATTCAGACTCCGGGCATTCATCTCCGGCGTTACCGCAATGAGAGCCTAGCTGATGCCCCGTGTTGTCGTGACTATGCGACCAGCAATTGCTTGATTACCGCACCGGCCAGCATGTGACCGAACAGCGGCGGCATGTAGCTGATGGTGCCGTTCACCGCACGCGGACGGCCTCTGGGCGTGGGTTGCGGGGGCAGCGGCTCGCGCGGATGTTCATCGGAGAATACCGTGAGGATGCCACTACGTATCTCATGGTGTTTTGACAGCAGCTTTCTCATCTGGCGTGCCAGCGCGCACTTTTCGGTTTTGCTGATGTCGGCCAGTTTGATGTGAGCCGGGTCCAGTCGATTGCCAGCACCCATGCTGGACGCAACCTTCAGACCGCGCTGATAACTTTCCGCTACCAGAGCGACCTTGCAGGACAAGGAATCAATGCAGTCGATCACATAATCGCAGTCATCCGGTAGCAGTTCTTTGACATTGTTGAAATCCAGAAAGACTTTTAGCAGGGTCACCTGACAGTCGGGATTGATGTCGGCTATGCGCGCGCGCATCAGTTCCGCCTTGGAGAGGCCGACGGTGGACAAGGTGGCGGGCAGCTGGCGATTGATGTTGCTGATCGCCACGACATCGTGATCGAGCAGCGTTAAACGGCCTATGCCGGCGCGCGCCAGTGCTTCGGTGCAATAAGAACCCACCCCGCCTAGCCCTGCGACAAATATATGGCAATTGGCAAGGCGCTTGATTCCTTCATCGCCTATCAGAATCTGGGTGCGTTCAAACTGGGGGGGCGTTGCATTTTCCATGCGAGGTAAGGGCGTTTGTTATTCGTTGCTGATTCTAACATCAGATGCTATTAACTGATGTTACGCACTCGCCCTAAAGCGGATGTAATCTTTCGCACTGCGAAATTTTTTGCGCTCGGCCGGTCTGTCAGCGGTGAAATTGCTTTTATTGCGATTAACTGATTGTCCGGTCGTGACGGTATAATGTACTACAGTTAGTTGAATTTTATATGGAGTTGTCTTGTTCAAGTTCATCGGTTTTATTGCAGGTTTTTCTTTTTACGGTTTTCCCGGCGGATTGTTTGGTCTGTTGCTGGGTGCGTTTCTAGACAGAATCAGAGTCTATGGCACAGGGGCGGTAAATCCCTTGCAAAATGCGCTGCGTGAAGGCGTCTTTCTTGAAACACTATTCATTGCCATGGGCAAGCTTGCCAAGGCGGATGGCATTGTCTCCCGTGATGAGATTGATCATGCCGAGCAGTCCATGCAGAAACTCAAGATGACAGCACAGCATCGTCAACAGGCGATAGTCTGGTTCAAGCAGGGCGTGGATCCGGGCTGTGACATCCGTGCTGTTTGTCAGCGCTTCATGACGGTTTGCGGCAATACCCGAAACCTAAAGCAGGTATTGCTGGTTTATCTGATTGTCATGGCGCTGGCGGACGGATATTTTCACCCGGCTGAAGAGGCTTTGCTGATGGAAGTCGCCAGTTGTTTAGGCTACGATCAGGCCGCCTTCAGACAGATACTGGAGATGGTGCTGAATCAGTCCCGTTTTAGCGCTGGCGAGACCGGTGCCGCGCTGGAGGACGCCTATAAGGCGTTGGGTGTCACGAAAGACAGTACGGATGCTGAAATTAAACGCGCTTACCGTAAACTGATGAGTCAATATCATCCCGATAAATTGATGGGGCAGGGTATGCCGGCCGATATGATCGCGATGGCAACGGAGCAGACAAAAGAGATCAAGTTGGCCTATGAACTGATCAATCAGCACAGAACCGGGTAATTGAGCATGATGCGCTGAACTGAATTGCCGGGTTAAAAGCGTTCGTCCTCCATCAGATAGCGCCATTGTCCGGCGGGTAATTTTGCCATGTTCACGCGACCGATGCGGATGCGTTTCAGGGATACCATCGACAGTCCGACCTTTTCACAGGCGGCGGCAATTTGTCCGGGTATCACGCCCTTGAGGGCGAAGCGCAGCCGGGTTTCGTTCTGCCAGCTGACTTTTGCTGCAGGCAGTGGCTTGCCATTAAATTTCAGGCCCAGGTTGAGCAGTTTGAGTCCCTCCGGGATTATCTCGCCGCGAACCTCAACGATATATTCCTGTTCAAGTGCTTTATCGTCAAACAACTTGCGCGATATTCTAAAGTCCTGGGTAAATACTGTCAGGCCGCTGGCATTGCGTTCCAGCGGCGCACAAGGCGTCAGATGAAGAAAATGTTGCTGCAGCAGGTGTATGCCGGAATGATCCTCAGCCCAGCGGGTGTCCGCGCCAATGCTGTCAGGTTGATGCTCTGCCGATTGATGAAAAAGTAGCGTCGCGGCCGGGGCAGGGAGGCAACTGGCCTCCGGATGCAGTTCAACTGTTTGTTCAGATACCATGAACTGGGGCGCTTCCACTACTTGCCCGTCAACCGTGACCCAGCCGCCGGTAATATATAATTCTGCCTCGCGCCTGGAGCAGGAAATTAATTCAATAAGGCGTTTTGCGAGTCGGACGGGTTGGGTCATGAAAAGAGTATATTTGGAAAAGTGCTGTATTGTAAACGCTCACGGCAAAGATGCTGCGGTAAAATGCCTGCATGGATAAAAAATTAACAAAGCTGGCGCCGCTGGATGGCATTACCTTGGAAACTATCGTCACGCAACTTTCTGAAACGCTGGGTTGGCAAGCAATGGCAGTCGCCGTGCCGATACGCTGTTTTACAAATGATCCGTCGGTCAAATCCAGCCTGAAATTTCTGCGAAAAACGCCGTGGGCACGAGCTAAAGTGGAGGCTATGTACCTGCAATACCGCCAGAATACGGGCTGCTGACGAAGGGTGTACCGGCCTTTGCGCAAGTTTCTCGTGCAGGGTTCGCGCACCGCGCTTTGGCTGTAATACTGAGCGTTATTTGACACCGGAAAGCGGCTTTAATCCCGGTCAGCGCGACTGCTTTGCCAGATGGCTAACAGCAACCATATACTGCCTAGTGTCGCGCAGATGATACCGGTCAGGCTGAAAAAAGGGATGCCGAACAGGCGTGGCCCGCCTTGTACGGTCATGACGATAGACGAGCCTACGATCAGGGCTGCGATGATAATGCCGACAGCAAGCCGGTTTACGGCACCATCGAGCTGGTTGCCGACATGCTTTAAGTGGGCTATTTCAATATGAACCTCAAGTTTTCCGCGACGGGCTGTGCGCAGCAGACGGGATAAATCATGTGGGAGACCGGCTAACAAGGTGAATGCTTCGCCAATTGCGTGTCCACCGCGTTTGATGAGCGCTGCCGGTGTGTAGCGCGCACGCAGTGAGGCTTCCAGCATGGGCATCGCTTCACTGGCGATGTCAAAGTCCGGATCGAGTTCGCGGCCCATACCTTCCAGTGAGATAAACGTTTTTACCAGCAGTGCCATATCGGCCGGCAGCATCAGTTTATGTTGTCGCAATATTGCAACCAGGTCGGAGAGCATGGCACCCAGGCGGAGCTGCTTTAACGGTACACCATGATATTGATCGAGAAATATCTGGATCTCCAGCGTGAGCTCCGCCTCATCCGGTACACTATCTCCCGCCCAGTCGAGCATCACATCAAGTACGCGCCTGGGTTCATGCTGTACCAAGCCCAGCAACAAGCGGATAAGCTGCTCACGTCGCTCTTCCGTCAGTCGTCCAACCATGCCGAAATCAATAAAGGCAATACGGTTGCCAGACAGATAGAAGACATTGCCCGGGTGCGGATCGGCATGAAAGAAGCCATCCTCGACGATCATTTTTAATACGGCGTGCGCACCGCGCTTGGCCAGCATCTTGCGATCCAGCCCTGCTTTATCGACTTCATTCAGTTTGCGTCCCGGTA
Organism: uncultured Nitrosomonadales bacterium; assembly: GCA_903915035.1. Lineage (GTDB taxonomy): Bacteria > Pseudomonadota > Gammaproteobacteria > Burkholderiales > Gallionellaceae > Gallionella. The sequence goes on from CAIWRI010000035.1 coordinate 8,370, forward strand.
TTCCGGCTATATATTCCTGCACGCACAGCCGCTCGCCGGTCCACTGCCAATAAACGCGGGGAATGATGATGGGTGGCAAGGGATGCGTCGCATCGGTTGCCAGATCGGAAAAACCGGAAAAATTTTGCGCGATACGTTCGGCATTGCGACACTCGACTGCAAAATCCAGTTCCCGGCGCAGCGACTGTGCAAATTGTCTCACCACTTCTTTGGGACGGAATATTTTCAGATCCGGACTCTCGCCCTCGGCAAGTTCTGACAGTCGCATCAACCAGCGTAAGTCGGCTTCGATGACAGGGCGGATACCGGGCCTGCGCACTTTGACGACGACTTTACTGCCATCCTCCAGGCCGGCAAGGTAAACCTGTGCGATTGAGGCGGCGGCCAGCGGGTCAGGATTGAAGCTGGCGAACAGTTCTTCAGGCGGGGCGCCGAGATCTTCAGTCAATTGCGAGCGGATGTCGGCATAGGGTACCGGCGGTGCGCAGTCCTGCAACTTGCCGAATTCGGCTATCCATTCAGGATCGAATAAATCTACCCGGGTGGCGAGCAGCTGACCTAATTTAACGAAGGTAGGGCCCATTTCCTCCAGAGCGCATCTCACCCGGGTGGGAGCTGGCAGGTGTGCGTAGCGTGTTGCATTGTCGTAGTGCAGTACGCGACCGGCACGTTCCAGCGCTTGAGTCAGCCCCATTCTCGCCACAATATCGCCAAAACCGTAGCGTACCAGGATGGCGGCAATATCGTGCAAGCGCGATAAGTCACGTACCGCCATCAGTGCCTGGAATAGCATTCTTTATTCCTTTGCTTGCGGGGTGGCTACCTTGGTGGCAAGCGGTGCATCCGGTTTGATGTGATCGGCCACACCACTGAGTACCCCGGCTGCAATCTGGCGCAACAGATCGCCGGTCGCCTGTGCCAGATGCAGACCTGTCACTGTCTGCGTGCGTACTGCAGCACTTAACTGATGGGTAATGACGGACAGCGATTCTTTTATTTGTGTGCCTACAGCCGAGCCTTGCGTGCGGTAATGCGCTGCCAGGTCATGCAGGGTTTCTCCTGCTATGTCGCGTGCAGCCGTTGCCGAGGATTGCAGTGTTTCCAGAAACATTGCTTCCAGACTTTCCAGGTCGCTGCGTGCCCGGGCCAGATCATCATGGGAGAATTGCTGAGCACGGCCGGCAGCTTCTTCAATGGCCAGGCGGGCGGCGGCGGTTAATTGTGCCAGCGCGGCATCTAAGCCTGCCACGGCCTGTTTAAGTTGCATGCGTGCGGTTTCTGTTTGCGCGGCAGAAAGATTGAATTCTTTTTGTACTGCTGACCTTGCGCCGCGCAATACGCTGGCGGCAATTTGCTGCAATGATTCTATATCAAGCGTGCGCGCGCTGATGCGTCGTAAAATCAGTTGCCGAACCATTTCCTGTACATTGTGGCCTTGTTCAACGGCGCTGCGCACTTCCGCTTCAAATGTGTCATTATCTGTTGGCATGATGCTTCTCCTTGTGTTGAATTTCCTTGTGATGAATTGCTTCCTCTGGTCGTTCAAACGATAAATTTGTTCGTCATCTTACACCTGCGCTGCGTTAAGGCAAAAATCAAGCAGTTGATTTAAAATACGCTGCAAAGCACGATTCGCAGCGGTGACGCCGCCATAGGCATCCATACTGTCGGCAGCTTCAGTTTCAGCAAACACTTTTGCAGCGATAATTTGTCAATTCCAGTATGTCGTCATTGGAGCAGAGGGTATGTTCGAGTAAGCTGACATACCGAATCGTCCAGACACCGGTGCAATAGACAATTTTTCCCTTCAGAACCAGGCGGGCTGTTTGCTCGACAATTTGATTGACAGGTTCCATTTTTTCTTAAATTCGTGTCGAAAGAGCACTTGTTCGATAGCTAGGCCGCTGGAATATAGGCAAAATTATCTGCGCAATTGGTGAATAGCGCAAATCATAAAGTGAAAACGGGCTTTGAAGAGGGTAGAATGACCCATTTTTGGGTGCTGTGAGGAAGGTAATGACAGTTCAAAACGCACAAAGAATCCTTGTTGTCGGGGCAGGTAGAGGTGGTATGGCGATGCTGGAGCTGTTTACTGACGCTACACAGATTAATATCGTTGGTATTTTTGACTCGAATCCCGATGCGCCTGGGTTGGCGATCGCAAAAAAACTGGGTATACGCAATTTCCCCAGTCTTGAAGACGCCATAGAGCAAAGTCGTCCCTGTCTGGCATTTAATCTCACAGGAGATGAGACCATCACGGCCTACGCAGAGTCCCGATTGGGCAGTGGAAACATTATCGGTGGCTTTCAGTCGCATTTTTTGTGGGGCCTGATCATGCGCCTCAAACAGAACAATGAACAGATCACTCATCTTGCCCATCACGACAATCTGACAGGATTGCCCAACCGTATTTTGTTTTATGACCGGCTTAATCAGGCGCTTAAAAGGGCGCGTCGTGACAATATTGCGATCGCGGTATTTTATCTCGATCTTGATGGTTTTAAAATCATCAATGACACGCTGGGGCATGATGCGGGGGATGCAATTTTGCGCGAGGCTGCGAAACGAATACTGTCCTGTGTCCGTGCATCCGATACGGTGGCGCGTATGGGCGGGGATGAGTTTACCGTAATTCTTTGTAAGCCACTGACAGGTGATATCAAGGACAGGGTTGCAGCGAAGATTGTAGAAACACTTGCAGACCCGTTTATGATCAACGGAAAGAACTGTTTTGTCAGCGTCAGTATCGGAATCGCGGTCTATCCTCATCACGGCGACACCGCAGAACAGCTAGTCAGAATTGCCGATGCAACGATGTATCTGGCCAAGCGTGGCGGTAAAAATCACTATCGTTTTGCCGGTGAATGAGCGAAGGGCAGGTTTTGAATTAAGGTGCTGCCGGTGTGTCTTGGGGCATTGAGTCTTCATTGTCAATGTCTTGAGGCGGATTGCCGTCATAGACCTGGTTTTCACGTCGCTGCAAGTAGGCGTCGCGAATGAAGGCATAGCGGTCAATGATGGCACCCTCCATGACGCCTTCTTCACCCAACAACTGTGCGCGGCGTTTGATGGCCTTGGTGATATACAGCTGGTTACGGGTACGTATTTTTTTGGTTCTGGCAATCAGGCTGAATTGGGTATCTCCGATATCTCCCACGCTGTCACGAAAGGTGCTGGGTCCCAATAGCGGTACCTCCAGATAAGGACCGCTTTTGATTCCCCAGTGACCTAGCGTGAGGCCAAAATCTTCGTTATGTTTATCAATGTTCCTTGAGGCAACATCGACCAGTCCGCCGATACCGATAGTGGAATTGACCAGCACGCGCATGCTATCCGAGAAAGCCTGCGTAAGTTTGAATTGCAATAAATCATTGGCAGTCACGACTACGTCATCCAGATTGGAGAAAAAATTGATTACCAAGATTTTTCCGGTATCCGGCATGACATTGTCGTAACCTTGTGCGACTGGTTTGACGATGGCTTTATCGACGGTTTCGTTGAATTGGTAAACTTTGCGGTTAAAGGGCTCCAGAGGATCAGCAGGATTTTTGCCGTGGGTAGAAGCGCAGCCCGTGGTGGCTACGGTGGTAATTACCAATAATATTCGCAGGAGATTCATTTTTGTCCGTATGGCCCAAGTTTGAACTGATTATATAATGGCTATGTTATATATTGGCTGTTGAATTGAAAATCGTGTTAAAAAGCAACGTACGCGGAGAATGCGGAGAAAAAAACATTACTCAATTAGCTGGCACGATTTGCTTTTGATCTCGTTTTTAGATTCCTGTTTGGTTTTGCAGGATACAAATCCAAACAGGCCATTTCAACAGACCAATACGACATAGCTCAAATGATACTACATATGCTAAATACTATAGTTTACAGGGGACAGTTCGCCCACATGCAAGCTAAACGTGCCTTTAGTGCGTTCGGCAAAGTAATGTTCCAGGCTATAGCGCACCGGACGGAATGCCAGTTCATCCCAGGGAATTTCAGCCTCACTAAACAGCTTGACTTCCAGACTTTCTTGTCCGGGGCCAAAATCCAAATCCAGCAGTCTGGCACGGAATAACATGTGCACCTGGTCGATGTGAGGCAAGCTGTACATTGCATATAAATCTATGAGTTCTACGCGTGCGCAGGCTTCTTCCAGTGTTTCCCGGATCGCCGCATCGCCGGTGCTTTCGCCGTTTTCCATGAATCCGCCCGGTAGTGTCCACATGCCATAGCGCGGTTCAATCGCACGGCGGCACAACAACACTTTGTCTTCCCATATTGGAATCGAGCAGATCACCATTCTGGGATTCTGGTAATGCACGATGCCGCAGACGGTGCAAATGTAGCGCTGGCGGTTATCATCGGCAGGTATGCGCAGTTCAACGGCGGCGCCGCAGCAGGCACAGTATTTCATTTCCAGAACTTCCACCAGGATTTATTGTCGCTGGTGTGCTGATCTGTCGGCCCGCCATTTGCCGCCAGCACTTGTTTAGCGCCATCGCGCAACTCGGTTAAACCCATCTTGTCATACGCATCCACCATTATTTCCAAGGCCGGCCGCGTAGACGGGCTGTTCGGGTAGGTTTTAAGTATGTCTTGTGCACGGTTGACTGCGGCGATATATACGCCCCGGCGCAAGTAGTAGCTGGCGACATGGAGTTCGTGTTTGGCCAGCATGTTGACCAGATATTGCATACGTATTCTGGCATCCGCTGTATATTTGCTTTCCGGGTAGCGGCTGATCAGTTCTTTAAAGGCGTTGAAAGAATCTTGTGCTGCTTGCGGATCGCGCTCGGACGGATCTTGTGCCGAGATAGAGCTGAGTACATTGATTTCGCCGTTGAAGTTGGTCAGTCCCTTGACGTAATAGGCGTAGTCAACATGGCTATTGTTCGGGAATTGCTTGATAAAACGATCTGCTGTGGAGATTGCAGGTTCGGGTTCGCCCTGACGATAATAGGCATAAGCCATTTCCAGCATGGACTGTTGTGCAAACTTTCCGTAAGGGAAGCGGGACTGCAAACTTTCATAGCCTTTGATTGCTGTGGCGTAATCGCCGTCATCCAAGTCTGTTTTAGCCTTCTGATAAAGCTCGGCTGCCGACATGTTTTTGGTCGGATCAGCCGACTCTTTATCGGGAGAAGTACCAAACATACTGCAAGCAGTTAACGTAAGTAACAAAAATACAGCTAGAATATGGCGCATGACTGAATCCGAAAAATATTTGCGCAATTATAGCGCAAACCAAGCCGCCGACGATGTAATCCATTTCGTCATTCCCGCCGATTGTGTCGGCTTACGTCTCGATCAGGCCCTAGCTCGCCTGATGCCGGAGTACTCGCGCAGCCGTTTGCAAGAATGGGTGACGCTAAATCAGGTGTTGCTGGACGGCGCACCTGCGATCTCCAAACAGAAAGTTTGGGGAGGTGAGCAGCTCACGGTGTTGCCACAAGTGCAGCAATCCGAGCAACCTTATCTGGCGGAAGACATTCCGCTGAATATTGTGTATGAAGATGATGAACTACTGGTGATAAATAAACCGGTAGGCCTTGTGGTACATCCGGGCAGTGGGAACTGGCAGGGCACTTTGCTGAATGCACTGCTGCATCACTCACCGCAACTCGCCTTAGTACCGCGAGCCGGCATTGTGCACCGTCTGGATAAAGATACCAGCGGTTTACTGGTGGTCGCCAAAACATTAATATCACAAACCAATCTGGTGCGTCAGTTGCAGGAGCGCAGTGTGAAGCGCGAATATCTGGCGCTGGTGCATGGCGAGTTGCAGCATGGCGGTTATGTCGATCAGCCTATCGGCCGTCATCCTACCAATCGCGTCAAAATGGCGGTCGTTGAATCCGGCAAGGATGCCGTGACCCATTATAAAGTTGAAAGAGAATTTCCCAGTTGCACCTTGTTGCGCTGTACCCTTGAGACCGGTCGCACGCATCAGATTCGTGTGCACATGACCTATTTGAAGCATCCGCTGGTGGGGGACAGCGTATACCTGAAAGGGCCGCAAAAGTGCGTGTTGCAGTTGCGTGAATTATTAACCGGTTTTCCACGTCAGGCACTGCATGCAACGCGACTTGCGCTTGAACATCCAACAACAGGTGAAATGATGGAATGGCATGTGCCGCTGCCTGAGGATATGCAGCAGTTGCTCAAACAAATTCGCATCACCGTCACGGGACTCGCTGATGAGGAGTAGGCCGTGAAGCTGCTCTTGCCGGATTGGCCTGCTCCTGCCGGGGTCAGAGCACTGCAAACCACCAGGCAGGGCGGTGTGAGCTCAGCACCCTTCGCCAGTTTAAATCTGGGCGATCATGTCGGAGATGCGGAGCTGAGCGTAGTGCGTAATCGTATGTTGCTCAATGCATTATTTCCTTCTGAGCCGGTATGGCTGGCGCAGGTGCACGGTATCGCTGTCGCGGATGCGGATAGCGCCTGCTGTGTGCCGCAAGCGGATGCCTGTATCGCGCGTCATGCGGGTGCTGTGTGTGTGGTGATGACTGCCGATTGTCTGCCTGTGCTGCTATGCGACAAGCCGGGTACGGTGGTCGCCGCAGTTCATGCCGGCTGGCGGGGGCTGGCCGCGGACGTGATCGAAGAGACTGTTGCGGCTATGCGGGTGCCGCCTGATACGCTGATGGCCTGGTTAGGGCCGGCTATCAGTCAGCCTGCCTTTGAAGTGGGGGATGAAGTGCGTGAGATATTTGTAAAGGCCGATCCGCTGGCAGCGAGCGCGTTCACTTCAGGTGTACAGGGGAAATGGCTGGCGGACATCTATGCGCTGGCTCGTCTTAAACTAAACGCGCTGGGCATCAGCCAAATTTATGGCGGCAATCATTGCACTTATTATGAATCAGCGCAGTTTTTTTCCTACCGTCGCGATGGGGTGACCGGACGGCAGGGCACATTTATCTGGCTGGAAAATCCTGAGACAAGCTGATTTTTTCAGACGGATATAGCTGCAATCTATATTTAGTCGCACTGCGCCGCCGGAGCGCTGCCAATTTGCTGTGCAGGCATCGCAGGGAGGCTATATTCCGCGCTTGTCTCAAAGCGAGTTGCGTTATCGGGTAGTCAATTTTATGAATGGAACATGAATTTTCGCTGCCCCCAAGCGGATATTCACGACTTGTATAAGTCACCTTCATACCAAAATACACCTCAAATTTTATATTTGATTATGGCCTAAAATATAATAAAAAATATCGAAATTAGTATATGAAATAAGGCTGTAGCATTATTTTCGCCACTTTGTTATACTAATCTTGAAATTTTAGACTCCAGTGGGCGATAGAAATGGGACATACGTATTTAGTATTAAAGTCTATTCATATTTTTGGTGTCATCTTGCTCATGGGGAATATCATCGTGACCGCATGGTGGAAGTTTATGGCAGACAAAACCAAAAATCCCAGCGTTATTGCCTTTGCTCAACGGCAGGTGACGCTGACTGATTTCGTGTTTACAGCTCCGGGTGCTTTGTTGGCTATTACGGCAGGCGATTCTATGGCTTATACTTTTATGGCTAATACCTGGGAGATTCAATGGCTAACTTGGGGACGTTGTCTCTTTATCGCATCCGGTATTATTTGGATTTCGGTTCTAATCCCAACTCAGATTAAACAAGCTCGTATGGCACGCAATTTTGAAAACAGCAAATCAATTCCCGAGGAATACTGGAAGTTAAGCAAGCGTTGGAACATATTTGGAGCCATCGCCGTTTTACTTCCACTTCTCAACATTTACTGGATGGTGTTTAAGCCCATCTGAGATATAGGCTCCTCTGTGACTGCCGTTTTGCAATTATCCGGCTGTATATGCCGGAATAGCGGGTCTAAGGCCTAGAAAACTACGGATAGGGTGAATTTTTATATTTTTTCTTCAGTTCATACAGCAGTGCCAGCGCCGCTTTAGGACTGAGTTCATCCGGTTGTACTTCGCGCAGTGCCGCCAGCAGAGGATGTTCTTCAGGCTCATCCGGAACAGCAGAAAATAAATCGCCTTGCGGACTTCGTGCCGCGCTGTTCTGCTCCAGCAGGCGCAACTGTTTTTTAGCCGTTCTGATCACTTGTGTCGGGACGCCGGCCAGTGCCGCTACTTGCAATCCGTAGCTCTGACTGGCGGCTCCTTCATTGACTGAATGTAAAAACACGATACTGTGCTGATGCTCGATGGCCGACAGATGCACATTGGCGAGTTGAAAAAACTCTTCGGACAGACGTGTCAATTCAAAATAATGCGTGGCGAACAGCGTGTAGCTGCGGTTTTTTTCAATCAAATGACAGGCAATTGCGTGGGCTAATGCCAGACCGTCAAAGGTGGAGGTGCCGCGCCCGATTTCATCCACCAATACCAGACTTTTATCAGAGGCATTGTGCAAAATGTTGGCCGCCTCGGTCATCTCGACCATGAAAGTGGAACGCCCGCTGGCCAGGTCGTCAGAGGAGCCGATACGCGTGAAAATCTGATCTATTTCACCCAAAATGGCTTGCTTTGCAGGGACGAAACAGCCGACATGCGCTAACAGTGCGATGATGGCAACCTGACGCATATAGGTGGATTTACCACCCATGTTGGGGCCTGTTATCAGCAGCATGCGGCGTTCGTCTGATAGCATCGTGTCGTTGGGGGTGAATCTGTCTACTTGTGCCTCAACTACCGGATGACGGCCTTGGCTGATGCTGATTCGCGTATCATTTGAAAATTCTGGTGCGCTGAAATTCAGTGTGGTGGCGCGTTCGCTAAAACAGGCTAGTACATCCAGTTCAGCAATCGCGGACGCAATGCATTGCAGGGCTAAGATGCAGGGCGTTAGCTGATCGAGCAACTGGTCGTAGAGTAATTTCTCGCGTGCCAGCGCGCGCTCATTGGCGGACAGTGCCTTGTCCTCGAAAGTCTTTAATTCGGGTGTGATGTAACGTTCGGCGTTCTTTAAAGTCTGGCGACGGCGGTAATCCTCAGGGACATTGACGCTTTGCGCGATGGAAACCTCAATGTAGAAGCCATGCACGCGGTTGTATTCCACTTTTAGAGTAGAAATGCCGCTACGTGCCCGCTCGCGTGCTTCGAGTGCCAGCAAAAAGTCACCGCAGTTGATCTGTATGCCGCGCAATTCATCCAGCTCGGCATCGAAGCCGTCAGCGATCACGCCGCCTTCGCGTAACACTTGTGAAGGTTCACGGCGCAAGGCTTTGAGCAGAAGCCGGGCGATGCGCTCGTCAGCCTGTATAGCGTAGCTCAGCGAACCAATAAGCGGAGAATCGCAACTCGCAAGCAGTGTATGCACCTTGGGCAAGGCTAACAAAGTGTCGCGCAAACCGGATAAATCGCGCGGACGGGCCGATTTTAAAGCGATGCGCGCTGTGATGCGTTCCACATCGACGCAAGCTTTGAGATTTTTTTGCAGCTCAATAAATAATTCGCCCAGTTTATCTACGGCATCGAGGCGTGAGCGTAACATGGTGCGATTTCTTAGCGGGTGATGCAGCCAGTGTGCAAGCTTCCTGCTGCCCATATTGGTCGCGCAAGTGTCAAGCAAGGAGAGCAGGGTTGGGGCGGCTTCGCCGCGCAGGGTCTGAGTGATTTCCAGATTGCGCCTTGTGGCCGCATCCATAAGTACATACTGATCGGCGCTGTAAACTTGTAAGCTGCTGATATGGCTGATGGCCTGACCTTGAGTCAATCGGGCGTAACCCAGCAAGGCACCTGCAGCTTCGAGTCCTGCTTTGTAATTGTCGCAGCCGAAGCCGGCTAAATCGAGGGTGTTAAATTGCTGGCAAAGCGCGCGCCGTGCGGTGTCAAGCTCAAAATGCCAGTCGGGTAGTTGTTTGGAGGCTATCTTGACTTGCAGAGGTGTGTTCTCTGCGTGCAGAATTTCTGATGGTTGCAGCCGTTCGAGTTCGGCGGACAGATTTTCAACCGCGGTTTCCGATACGAAAAATTGCCCTGAGGCCAGATTCATCCAGGCCAGCCCCAGTTTGTTGTGACGCTGGTGGATGCTCAGCAGCAGACTGTCGCGCTTGTCATCGAGCAAGGCGGAATCGGTGATCGTGCCGGGTGTGATGATACGCATCACGCGGCGTTCGACCGGGCCTTTGCTGGTCGCAGGGTCACCTATCTGTTCGCAAATCGCGACTGATAGTCCTGCTTTGACCAGGCGTGCCAGATATTGATCAGCAGCATGATAGGGAATGCCGCACATCTTGATCGGCACGCCGTTTGACGTGCCGCGATGCGTCAGTGTGATATCGAGCAATTTTGCGGCGCGCTCGGCATCCTCAAAGAACAGCTCATAAAAATCACCCATCCGGTAGAACAGCAATCCGTCCGGGTGTTCAGCCTTGATGCGCAGAAACTGCTGTATCATCGGTGTGTTTTTGTCTGGATTAGTCATGTTTATATTAAGTTTTTGTTTTTATATTTATGGCGATTTCAGGAGGATTGCGGGGGGCGATATCCGGGCGCATGACGCGGCTGATAAACGAAGTCGGTTTTATATGTCGCATTACACCTTGAATTTTATTATTGGCGTGTAAAATAACCGTAGGGTGCTGTGCCTGCTTGACTATTACACAGGCCTTTGCTGATATATCTGATGTCGTACATGAATAACTTTTTGGTGTTTTTTAGAGTAAAAATACATTAAAAAGAACAATATAACTGATTTACTGTTTTAAGGCGAAACTCGCGTAGCGGCGAACTGTACTCCTAGCCCTTTGGGATAGCCAGCGACTTGCCCGCTTAGTCGAGTGGCTCGTTGTTTTATCATAGGGTGGTGGGCAAGGAAGGGAGCGGTTCTGCCAAAACCATTGTATTATCTGGGTTTTTCAATTTTTTATGCCCGTTAGTGATACGCTGGTGCTGTTCAAATGTGGTTTGCTTTTTTTAAATTTATTAAGGATTTTTTTATGTTCAACTACCTGAAAATAGGTATAAAACTGGGTGCCGGGTTATTTTTTACGTTGGTGTTCCTGGTCGTCGTGTCAACAGTTTCTTTGCTGCGTTTTTCCAATATTGCTTCAACGATGAAAATCATCTTTGAGAATCAAATGCCCATAACTGCAATGACCCATGAGTTGACAGAAAATACACTGAATATTGGTCGTTCGGTTAGAAACCTTGTTTTGTCTGATGACAAAAGTGTCGAAGCGCAACAGTTACAAAAAATTGCGAAATTGAGCCAGCTGAACAGGGATGTGATCGGCAGGATCAAACCCATGCTAAATACCGAAAAAGGCAAGCTGCTATTCAATAAGGTGGAGGAATCAAGTAATCAATTTACGGGAGCGCTAAACTTGATAATTCCTTTGGCAAACAGTTCATCCCCGACATATAACCCTCAGTTGGCAACAAAATATCTGTTTGGCGAGTATTCGAAGGTGGTGAATGCAGAACTTGATGCGTTAATGGACTTTGCAAGTTTTCAAAAGGCTGTGTCGGATGGGGCGGTTAAGCTTGTACTGGAGACAGCAGATTCTGTGAAACCGGTGTTAATGGCGTCCATTATCCTGGCAATGCTTTGTGGTTGGTGGTTTATACGCATTATCAAGCGTCCTCTCAAAGACGCGATTGGCCCGTTAAAACAAGCCGCTGGTATTGATAATCTGCGGTGAAAATTCGATTGCTGTGCTTTTTAAATTTGAAGCATCCAAGCGGTCGGGTATTTCGTTATCAAACACCCCTTTTTTGCTCGGTGCGCTCAAAAACCAAGTGCAACATTTTTAGAGGAGAATGTTGCATGGGAAAAATTTACAAGCAGTTGAGTATCGAAGAGAGAACAATGATTCAGACACAGCTATCAATGGGGTTCAAGCCAGGGCAAATTGCTCGTG
>CAIWRI010000036.1 GCA_903915035.1 uncultured Nitrosomonadales bacterium
GTTCGATTGGAAAATAAGCCAAATGCTTACTGTTAATCAGTATTTTTATGATTAACAATAAATATTGACCGATGTTTTATGCGGGCTGTCCGGTGCACAATGAGCATTGTCTGATTCATCGGAATTGCATGCGAATCGGCAACACTTTATTCAATTAACCAGAGGAGAAATAATATGAAAAGTATCGTCAGATTTGATCCTTTTAGTGAATTAGCCACTATCAGCCCGCTGCTCACTGATCCTTTTATCGGGGACATGTTTAATCCTTTCATCATCCGGTCGCCATCAAGTGCCGTGCCGCAGATCAAAATAGATGTGAAGGAAGCGGATAATCAATATTTGGTCAACGCGGAAATTCCCGGTGTGAGCCGTGAAGATATTCATGTCAACATTGATGGCAAGCGCATTTCAATCAGTGCTGAATTCAAACAGGAAAAAAACTCCGGCGAGCGCATGCTGTGTACTGAGCGTAGTTACGGGACGGCGACCCGCGCTTTCAGTCTGGATGCAGAGGTGGATAGTAATGAGGTTAAAGCCAGCTATAGTGACGGTGTGCTGGAATTGACCCTGCCAAAAAAATCGGGAACGGGTAAGCGTGAAATTGCCATTACATAATAACAGGCCGTCAGATTTGTAATGAGTCTGATGGCCTTTTAATCAATATGCGTAACTACAGGGAGAAATGTCATGAAATGGCTTACAGTGCTATTTTTTATTACTGCGCTTTGTGCAGGCAGTAGTTTTGCCGGAAGTTTTCCGGATAAATCCGGTTATCTGCTTGATACGAGTGGCAGTGTAGTCAAAAATAATTATGGTGAGTGCTGGCGCACCGGTTACTGGGCAGTTGAGATGGCAATTGAAGAATGCGATCCTGATCTGATCCAGAAGCCGCAAGCTAAAGAAGTTGCACCGATTGCGGCAATACCCGTAATACCCGTAGTGATTGTTCGCTTGAGTGCTGAAGCACTGTTTGATTTTGACAAGTCCGAGGTGAAACAGCAAGGACGCAAGCTGTTGGACGAGCAAATTGTCAGCGGCTTCGGGCAGCAGCCAGGCAGCGTCAGATTGATCATTACCGGGCATGCCGATCGGATCGGATCGGAGCACTACAATCAGGCACTGTCAGAACGCCGTGCCAATGCCGTTAAAACTTATCTGCAACAGCAGGGCATTCCTGCACAACGCATGAGCGCTTCCGGCAAGGGGAAATCTATGCCTGACCCGCTAGCCAATACCCGCGAATTATGCAAAAGCTTGAAAGGGGAAAGGCTTATCGTTTGCCTGCAGCCTGATCGCCGTGTCACGGTTGAGTCAGCAGATCAATAAGGGCGTGAGATGAGTTGCCATTGAACCGATATGAATGCCTCTAGTGTCATGACAGGCCGCAGCGGCTAAAGCAGTTGCCTACAGTGGCAGTGCGCGCTTGTCGAGTACGCGGCGTAACACAAAGCTTGAATGTACCCCGGTCACGCCGTTAATGCGGGTTAAGCGATTGAGCAGCAGTTCCTGGTAGGCATCCATATCCTTGACGACGACTTTGAGCTGATAATCTGCATCTTGACCTGTGATAAGCAGGCATTCGAGTACTTCCGGTAATTGCGCAATCATTGCTTCGAAATTATCGAAACGCTCGGGCGTATGCTGATCCATCGAGATGTGGATCAGCGCCATCAGCGATAATCCCAACTTTTTAGCATCCAGCTGTGCATGATAGCCGGTAATCAGGCCGGCTTCTTCCAGCGTGCGTAAACGCCGCAGACAAGGAGAAGGAGACAGCCCGATGCGTTCGGCCAGCTCCTGATTGCTGATGCGTCCATCCTCCTGCAAGATGCGCAGCATCTGTAGATCGTAGCGGTCAAGCTGCATAAAAATCACATTAATAATTGTCAGCGACATTAAATATAAGCTAACTGGCTTTATTGCGCAATATTATTGTGCAAATGGCCTGAAAATTATATCAATACGCAAGCACCTGCCAGTTCTTTTTTATTATGATTCCAGCCATTGAAACTTAAGGAGTCATTATGTTGAATGTCAGCAAATATCAGCCGTTTCCTGCAGCGCAACTTCCCGACCGGCAATGGCCGAATAAAACCATTACGCAGCATCCGATCTGGATGAGTTCGGATTTGCGCGATGGCAATCAGTCGCTGTTTGAGCCCATGAATCCGGATCGCAAATTGCGCATGTTCACGATGTTGTGTGATATCGGTTTCAAGGAAATTGAAGTTGCTTTTCCGTCCGCTTCACAAACTGAGTTTAACTTCGTGCGTCAGTTGATCGAGGGTAATTACATTCCGGCTGATGTCACTATAGCCGTGCTGACCGCTGCGCGCGAGCATTTGATCCGCAGCACCATGGCGTCATTAACGGGTGCGCGGCGCGCTATCGTGCATGTTTATACGGCGACTTCAAAGCCGTTTCGTGAGATGGTGTTCGGCATGAGCCGAAAAGAAGTCATCGACATGGCGGTGGCCGCGGTGATCTTGATAAAAAAACTGGCAGCCGAACAGCCCGAAACCGAATGGATGCTTGAATACAGCCCGGAGGCATTTTCAGCCACGGAACCGGATTTTGCACTGGAGATTTGTAACGCAGTGACCGAAGCCTGGGGGGCGACACCTGACAACAAGGTGATTCTCAATTTACCTGCGACGGTTGAAGTGTCCACGCCCAATGTGTACGCCGACCAGATCGAATGGATGCATCGTCATCTTGCCAGACGCAACAGTGTGATACTCAGCATACACATGCATAATGACAGGGGGACAGCGGTTGCTGCGGCAGAGTTGGGGCAGATGGCCGGGGCTGAGCGCGTCGAGGGCTGCCTGTTTGGTAACGGGGAGCGCACCGGCAATGTCGATCTTGTGACGCTGGCGATGAATCTTTATACCCAGGGAATTCCCTCCGGTCTTGATTTCTCTGATATCGACGCTGTCGCCAGCACAGCCCAATATTGCAATCAGTTGCCCATTTCTCCACGCCATCCTTATGCCGGGGATCTGGTGTTTACCGCCTTTTCCGGTTCTCATCAGGATGCGATTAAAAAGGGGCTTGCTGTGCAAAAGCCAAACGCGTATTGGAATGTACCTTATTTGCCTGTTGATCCTGCCGATGTCGGTCGAAATTATGATTCGGTTATCCGGGTCAATAGTCAATCGGGCAAAGGCGGCATCGCCTATTTGATGGAAACCGAATATGGCATGAACATGCCGCGCCGCCTGCAGGTTGAATTTTCAACTATAGTGCAGCAACAGCTTGACCAGCTTGGTACGGAAATCAGTGCTGCCGATCTCTGGAGACTGTTTCAGAAAACTTATCTTGATTGCCGCATGCCTGTTTTGTATCGTGAACATCATCTGTCTGAAGCCGGTGACCGGCAAGCTATCCGGCTGGTTGTGGAGATTAACGGTCTGCCACAAGTGTTGTGCGGCGAGGGAAACGGCCCGATTGATGCCGCGGTTGCTGCACTGGGTAGTGCGGGAATCCATATTCAGGTACGCAGCTACGCTGAGTCCTCTATGAGTGCCAGCGCCCGGGGTGGCAATGCGGCAGCCTGTGCGTTCATCGAAATTGCCCATGCTGCAGGTTTAAGCTATGGGGTCGGGATGGACGATAATATCGTGACTGCCGTAGTCAGGGCGCTGATTAGTGCTGTAAACCGGATGACATGTTAACGATGCAAACTATCGGCATTTCAAGGGGGCGCTATTTTCATCCGCACAGAAAATCAACCATCTCGTGGTCATGATGCTCATCGCATCGCTAAAGTGCCTGCCTGTATATTTAAGTATATGATATTAAATAATAAAATTAGTTACTTATTGCCATGGGCGGGTATCACGTTTAGTCAATTTCAATGCGCTTGAAACAGTCGTATTGCAATTTGTACAGGGTGGGAGCGAACCCTCTGCTATCATATTGGCATGCTCAATATATTAAACATGACTTACCTGCAGGGCGGTGTTCCACTGTTCCAACAGGCGAATTTGCAGGCGTTTGCCAATCAGCGCATCGGACTGGTTGGCAAAAACGGTTGCGGTAAATCCACGCTATTCCGTCTGATACGCGGCGAACTGCACCCCGAAAGCGGCGAAGTATCACTGCAAAGTGGTAAAACGCTGGCGTATGTCGAGCAGGAAATAGCCAGTTCCGAACAGAGTGCGATGGAATTTGTGCTCGACGGCGATGTCAAGTTGCGGCAATTGGAAAAAATTCTGGAAAAGGCGTTGCATGACGCGGCCTGGTTTGAAGCTCAGCAGCAGTTCGAATCTATCGACGGCTATGGTGCGAAGGCACGTGCCGCGCAACTCTTGAGCGGTCTGGGGTTCGAAACAGGCAGTCTGGACCGGCAGGTGGACAGCTTTTCAGGCGGCTGGCGGATGCGCTTGAACCTGGCGCGTGCCTTGATGCACCGGGCCGACTTGCTGCTGCTGGATGAGCCGACCAACCATCTGGATTTGGAAGCGATTCTCTGGCTTGAACAGTATCTGGCGCGCTATCCGGGCAGTATTTTACTAGTCTCGCATGACAGGGAGTTTCTCAATGCCACCGTGAATCGCATCGCGCATGTGCACGATATGGTCATCGATAGTTATGCAGGTGATTACGATGATTTCGAGCGCGCCCGTGCCGAGAAAATTGCACAGCAAAATCAGGCTTTCCAGACGCAACAGCTGAAAATTGCGCATCTGGAAGATTTCGTGCGGCGCTTTCGGGCGCAGGCGACTAAAGCCAAACAGGCACAAAGCCGGGTCAAAGCGCTGGAGCGGCTCACGCGTATCGCCGCCGTTCATGTAACGGATGGTCACTTTGAACTGGAAATCGAAGCACCCGAACGTAGCCCGGATTTGCTGATGCGTCTTGATGGCATGGGGTTCTCCTATGGCGATAAAAAGCTGTTCAGCAATATGAATATGGTGCTGCGGGCAGGTGCGCGTATCGCATTGCTAGGCCCGAATGGTGCAGGAAAGTCTACATTGATCAAACTGCTGGTAGGCGAACTTCAGCCCACCACAGGCCGCCTGGATATTACACCGGAAATTCGCATCGGTTATTTCGCCCAGCATCAGCTGGAAAATCTGGATAGTGCTGCTACGCCATTGCAGCATATGGAACGCATCGCACCAAAGGAGACGACGCTCAGCTTGCGCACCTTCCTTGGGCGCTTTGGTCTTGCCGGTAATTCCGAAGACCGCCCCGTAGCGAGTTTTTCAGGCGGTGAAAAGAGTCGTCTGGCATTAGCCCTGCTGGCCTGGCAAAAGCCTCATCTGTTATTACTTGATGAGCCGACCAATCACCTGGATCTGGACATGCGCGATGCGTTGACGCTGGCGCTGGAAGAATACACCGGCGCGGTGGTGATTGTCTCGCATGATCGCAGTCTGATTCGTGCAGTGGCAGATGAATTGTGGCTGGTGGCGGATGGAGAGGCAAAACTGTTTGACGGGGATCTGGAAGACTACAAGCGCTGGATAGAATCTCGCCGCCCGCGCGAAACCGTGCAGACCAAGCCCGAAAAGTTATCCCAACCGGTGGCCGCCAAACCGAACAAGAAGGCGCAGCAATCGAAGCGAAATAAACTGGAAACCGAACTCAACAAGGCTCAGTCTGAATTGAGCGAGATCAATGGGCAGTTGGGCGATCCTGCTACCTATTGTAACTGCAGTAATGATTTTATTGCCAGCCTGAATGCCCGGCGCGAAATCATGCAGATCAGGGTAGATGAACTGGAGGAAAATTGGCTGGAGCTGGAAATGGCGCTGGAAGAATAAATGGCTGAAACGAAAAAGATAAAGGCTATCACGATGAAAATAGCTAATATTTTAAGTGTATTGTTGCTGGCTTTGCTTTCCCTGCCCGTCTATGCAGTAGTGCCGGGGATAATGACTTTGCATTTACCTGAGCATGCGATAGGCCCGGATAATCTTGCTGTCATCGTTGCCGCAGGCGATCCGCTGTCAGAATCCATTGCTGCCTACTATCAAAGCGCTCGCGGCATACCCGCTGAAAATATCATTTATGTGCCGCTTAAAACCGGGATGGACACGATTTCTGCTGCTGATTTTGCTAAATTGAAGGCCAGGATTGATGCGAAACTGCCGGGTAATATACAGGCGACACTATTAACCTGGATGGCACCTTCCCGGGTGGCGGGGCCTTGTGCAATGAGCATCACCAGTGCCATGGCATTCGGCTATGACCCGAAATATTGCACGGCAGGCTGCACGGCTACTCGCGCCTCGCCTTATTTTGATTCTGAATCGGCCACGCCCTGGCAAGACTTTGCGATGCGCCCTTCGATGATGCTGGGCGCAGTCAGTTTAGCTGCTGCCAAAAAACTGATAGATCTGGGCGTAAAGGCGGATGCAAGTTTTCCGTCAGGTGAGGGTTATTTGCTACGCACTCGTGACGTCGCGCGCAGTGTGCGTTATCAGGAATATTTGCATCTCCCGGGCTTATGGACAGGTCATCTTGCATTAAATTACATCGATAATTCAGCGGGTAAGCGAAGTGACAGTATTACCAATCAATCCGGGGTGTTGTTTTATTTTACCGGACTGATCAGCGTGCCCGATATCGCCAGCAATACTTATTTACCGGGCGCGATTGCCGACAGTCTGACTTCATTCGGCGGCTATTTACCTGATGGAAATGGTCAGATGCCGGTCACAAAATGGCTGGAAGCGGGGGTGACGGCCAGCTATGGCATGGTGGCTGAGCCCTGCAACTTTGTGCAAAAATTTTCAGATGCTGCCGTGTTGATTGATCACTATTACCGGGGCGCGACGCTGATCGAAGCCTACTGGAAGTCGGTGCAGTGGCCGGGGCAGGGGTTGTTTGTCGGGGAGCCGTTAGCTAAACCATACCGTGATCGCAGTGCTTTCTTTATTAATAACGGGCGGTATGTGATCACGACCCGGGCGCTGCGTGCCAGAAGTCATTATGCGCTGGAGTATTTTAGTTTTATTTCAGGTGACTGGCATACTTTGGCTCGTTTTGTTCTCAAACGTCCACAATTACAGGTGCTGTATGCACCACTGCCGCCCGCTGATGCGACGCAAATTCGCTGGAACGGCCCTTGTCCTGCCAATCTAACGAAGCAATGCACGTTGAGTAATTTTTATTAGTATTGAATGTAATACTGTAACTTGGCTCTTGTATAAAGTGAGTGTGCCCTCATGTAGTGCCAGTCTTTAACGGAGGATTAAAATGTTTAAAAATCTGCTTTATGGTTTAGCTTTTACCACTGCCGCGTGTTTTTCAACGGGAGTGGCCTTTGCCGATAACTCGCCCACGCTGGACCAGGTATATCAGGCCGCGCATGCAGGCCGTCTGGATGAGGCACAAAAAATGATGGGTGTGGTTTTAAAGGCGCACCCGAACAGTGCCAAGGCGCATTTTGTGGAAGCGGAATTATTAGCCAAACAAGGTGAGATGGCGGCTGCGAACGAGGAGCTGAATCAGGCGCAAAGGTTGAAACCTGATTTAACGTTTGCTTCGCCACAGGCGGTGCAGGACTTGAAAAATCGCATTGCAGCGAATCATCATGTCAGCCAGTCTGCCGGCAATCAAACTCAAACTTATCAGCCTCAAAACAGTTTTCCCTGGGGCTTGTTGCTGCTGGGTGTAGGTGCAATTGCCGTCATTATGATGATAATGCGCTCGATGAATTCCCGGAATTCGGCGGCCTTTCCGATTAATTACCCACCCCAGCCAGGCATGCAAAATCCTTATGGTGGCGGCATGGGCGGCGGTGGAATGGCACCTATGGGCGGTGGTATGGGTGGTGGAGGAGGTATGGGTGGCGGCGGTATGGGCAGCGGAATTATGGGTGGTCTGGCTACCGGTGCTGCGGTAGGGGTAGGCGTAGTGGCAGGCGAAGCGCTGGCGCACCATTTTATGGATGGCGGGAAAACCGCTGCTGCGCCCGTCGCAGATAATTCCTGGGGCAATAACGCTTCTGATAATAATATGGGCGGCTCAGATTTTGGTATCGCAGATAATTCTTCCTGGGACGACAATAGTAACGTCGCCGATAGCGGTTCAGACAGTGGTGACTGGGGCTAACTGGTGCGGTTTAACCCTTGCGCCTGATACGAATTGCGATTGATTATGCAGGCACACCTTAAAATTTACCTTTCTTTAGCCATACTTGCCGCCGCCCTCTGGTTGATGCACGGATTTATTCCTGCACTGCTGTGGGCGGTAGTGATAGCCATCGCAACCTGGCCATTGCGGGTCAAGCTTGCAGGCAAACTTAATAGCGTCGCAGTGGCAGCGATCATGACCGGCGGGGTGGCTTTGCTGCTGTTTTTCCCGATAGTCTATGCTCTGTTTCATGCTGTATTAGATTTAGGCAGGCTGACCAGCTGGATTCAGCTGGTCCAGCAGACAGGCATTGCGGTTCCCGAATGGCTGCACACCATACCCCAGATTGGCGCTCAGGCGGTTAAATGGTGGCAAGCGAATTTAACCAATCCTGTCGATTTGGGCGTGTTTTTAGGCCATGCTGACAACGATCTGATCAAGTCGTTTGCGCAAACTCTGGGGGTGCAATTGGCACATCGCCTGGCTACGTTAATTTTTACGGTCGTCACGCTGTTTTTCCTGTATGAGGGCGGAGCAGATCTCGCTGACAAGACACTGGCTTTGCTGGAGAAACTGACCGGTAAAATGGGGAAGCGCTACGGCTTGCAGGCTGCGGCCGCGATCAGGGCTGCGGTGAACGGGGTTGTACTGGTAGGTCTCGCAGAAGGATTGATTCTCGGCATATCTTACTGGATAGCAGGTGCGCCGCATGCTGCCATACTGGGCTTGTTAACCGGTGCGCTGGCAATGATTCCTTTTGCCGCACCGCTTATTTTTATTGGCGTGTCGCTGCTATTGATGGCGCAGGGCAAGATGCTAGCTGCACTGGCGGTATTCATCTTTGGCATGCTGATTTTGAGCATAGGTGATCATGTGGTGCGGCCTAAAGTGATCGGCAGCTCAGTTAAGCTGCCTTTCCTGTGGGTGCTGTTCGGTATTCTGGGCGGTGTGGAAGTGTTCGGTCTGATAGGTTTGTTTATCGGCCCGGCTCTGATGGCACTGGTGATTATGATGTGGAGCGATATGACGGATACATCTGATTCACCTGCTGACGGCTTGTCATAAGTCTGTAATATTGCTTTGCTATCCTATCAGGTTAATTAATTCCCTATCTTTGCCATGTCTACCCCCTTTATTTTTACGCGCTTGCTGTCCGCCATGTTCGGATTGTGTTTCACTGCTCTCTCAATCGCTGAACCTGTGGCTCAATCGGATACCGGACTGTACGGGCAGTTCACCGAAGTCAACCAGTCACTGCTGAGCTTTAATTCACCCTATCAGGGCAAAAACAGTCTTGATCCGGCTAATAAAAATGCTTCAACCACTGATTTGAGCCTATTTGCCGGTGTGCGTACAGGTCCGGGAGAGCTTTGGGCTAATCCTGAAATTGATCAGGGTTTTGGTCTGAGCAATACTGTGGGTATAGCCGGCTTTCCGAGCGGAGAAGCTTATAAAGTGGGTGCTTATACGCCTTATCTGCGTCTGCCCCGCCTGTTTTACCGGCAGGTCTTCAATCTGGGCGGAGAAGCACAAAGCATTGCACCGGCAGCCAATCAGTTGGCGCGCACTCAGACTGCCGACAATGTGATCCTGACCATAGGGAAATTTTCTGTGGTGGATATCTTTGATAGCAATACATATGCGCATGATCCGAGAGTGGATTTTCTGAACTGGTCTGTGGTTGATAGCGGAGCCTTTGACTATGCTGCGGATGCCTGGGGCTTTACCCGAGGTGCCGCGCTTGAGTGGACACAAGCCTGGTGGACTGTACGGGGCGGATTCTTCGACCTGTCTACCATTCCTAATACCACTGTGCTGGATCCGACTTACAGTCAGCACGAATGGGTCGCTGAATTTGAGGAGCGGCATCAGCTATCTGGCCATCCGGGTAAGTTCAAGCTGCTGACTTTTATCAATCAGGGCAATATGGGCAGTTACGCGGAGGCGCTGCAACTTGCCGGACAAACCGGCAGCACGCCGGATACCGCATTGGTCAGGCACAGAGCATCGAATTCCGGTTTCGGGCTTAACCTTGAACAGGAACTGGCATCCGATCTGGGTGTGTTTGCGCGTGCCAGCATCAACGATGGCAGCTATGAGGCCTATGAATTTACTGAAATCAACCGTTCGCTATCGGCGGGGTTATCCCTGAAGGGCGACCGCTGGGGTCGTCACGATGATCATTTCGGTCTGGCTGCGGTTGCCAATGGCTTGTCAGCTGACGCGCGGGCCTATTTTGCAGCCGGCGGCATCGGTATCTTGATCGGTGATGGACAGCTGCCGCATTACGGTTCTGAAAAAATACTGGAAACTTATTATACTTTTCCGATAAAGGCGCTGGATGGCCTGGCGCTTACGCTCAATTACCAGTATATCGTCAATCCGGCTTATAACCGGGATCGCGGACCTGCCTCCATCATAGGCATGCGAGTGCACAAGGAGTTTTAGCCGTGCGCCAGGCCAAAAGTATTACCGCAGGGTAGTAATTTTTAAGTTTACCAATGTATGCGTAACATCAGGCAGCAAGCAACAACTTGCCATGCCGGTGCCGGTTTTCTCATGTCCTGGCCGACGGTCTTAATTTTTTTGGCTTGAGTTTCGGAAATTGGTTGATGAGCACTTGCAAGCATATTCTGTTGGCACCTGGAAATGCCAGCAGCGAAGGCAATATGGCGCTGACTAATGTGAGGTGCTTATTTTGGCCTGTCCGGCTTAGTTTAGTTTCTTCTTCCAGCACTTTTGATGGGCAACAGCGATTAGCTCGGTGACCCGTTTGATGTCTCCATGCGCTATCATCATTCTAACAAAGGCATGATAGTCGCTTTTTACTTCATTAATGCGGAGACCGGGAGGCAAACGGCGCAGTACATGTTCCAGCAGTTCAAGTTTGCCTGTCTGGTTTTGCGGCATAAAAGGGGCATTCGGCATGCGGGTCACTCCCTTGATTGAGGAAACGGTTAACAGACTGTTTATTGTAAATCCTTATTTTTGCTGCCTTTTTATGCTA
>CAIWRI010000037.1 GCA_903915035.1 uncultured Nitrosomonadales bacterium
CTAGGCCATTTTATCTTCGTCTATATTCACCCTTATGGGGATGGCAACGGACGCATGGCGCGGTTTTTGATGAATGCTATGCTCGCATCTGGCGGATACCCGTGGACGGTCATCCATGTCGAAGATCGAGACGGCTACATGGCCGCGCTTGAGCAGGCCAGTGTGAATGGAAATATCAAGCCGTTTGCCGACTTCATCAGCACAGCCGTGCAAAGACAAGTGGATAAAGTGTCGGCGGTATCACCATTCCGCCCTTAAGAACTGACAACAACGTATCGTTTAGTCCAGCATCAAAACAATGAATATACTGCAACGAACTGAAATTGAACGTTTTCTCACCAGTGGCGAGTACGACAACTCATTTGAGATATGGTCTGGCGGCACGTTCGTAGCTCGGGCGAAAAGTGGCCGTGCCGCTCTCCGGGGTGCGCTTATTTCGGAAGTTTCCACACTGACCGACCGGGTTTCTGTGCCTGAATGTCATAATTCTGGTTTGGACATAAATGCGCGTGCGAAATTTGCGCCTATGGTGAGAGGGCTGTTTCCACAGGTCGAGCAAACGATTATTCTCGATATGCTTGAACACTCGGTCGTATTTCTCACGCCTGCAACGATAATCGTCACCCTTGAAAAGACGAGATGGCTCCATACGGCATGGGAGCTGGCGAACCTTTACCTTGCAAGTTTGGATGCAAAACTGCTCAGTGACACAGCGTCAGGACTTCTTGGCTTGAGCGAAGAGACGACTTGCTACGTGTCCATGAAGTATTTTGGCAACAATGATCCGTTCGACGATTACGTGATTCACGAAGCGGCCCACATCTTCCATAACTGCAAACGAGAAATGGTCGGACTGTCTGAAAGCCGTCGTCGCGAGTGGTTGCTCGAAATCGATTATGCAAAACGTGAAACCTTCGCGTATGCCTGCGAAGCTTACAGCCGAATTCTTGAGTTGGGCGAAACCCGTTTAGCGCGTGTCAGGCTGTTGTCAGAACTTGCCGAAGCGCCGATGCCGCCGGACAAACGGGTTCAAGGGGATGAGTATGTCGATATTCTTCGGGAGGCCGTCGCCGCCAGAAATGGCTGGAAACGCATTCTTGAACGATGCTCACCACCAAAGTAAACTGCTTTTGTGAGTTCCCGTGCTTATTGGTTATTGTAAGGTGCCGATTTAAAAAGTCTTCGTGAATAAGGTGATGACGCATCGGGAATACGATGAATGGAATAAGCTTTATCGAAAAATAAAAGGCTAGTCATGCACGCATCACACACTCTGTTCGATATGCTAGCCATTCAATCTTCCTGGTATGCATTTGATACAATGGCGCAAAGCTACACACGTATGACGAACCTGATGAAATTCCTGCTGGTCGCCGTCGGTGACGACGAAGACCACCCGCTGTCTGGCCAGCTTGATTTGGTGGGTGATTTGTATATATAGGGAAAAGCATGACATTGACTAAAGCAGAACTCGCGGATTTGTTATTTGAAAAAGTTGGCCTGAACAAGCGTGAAGCCAAGGATATGGTGGAAGCGTTTTTCGAGGAGATTCGCGTCAAGCTTGAACAGAGTGAAGAGGTTAAATTATCCGGCTTTGGTAACTTTCAGTTGCGCGACAAACAGCAACGCCCCGGTCGTAATCCCAAAACTGGCGAAGAAATTCCCATCTCTGCGCGGCGCGTGGTCACTTTTCATCCCAGCGCGAAACTAAAAAGTTTGGTTGTTGAAAAATATCACGGCGTGCCAACCGATTGATTCTGCTGAAGGTGGAAAACTTTGAGCAGGCATCTGGTTCTCTCGCAAACGCACACGTAATTATTTGGATGAATGATGGATAAGTTGTACGATATTGAAAATGGATGGGGCGACAACTAGGTTGACAATTTCCGGAATGCTTGCTGGATATGTCAGCGTTACACATCATTCGCACCCAGAACCAGCACCGATTAAGAAAGAAATTTATGGACAAAATAATAGATGGATTGGAGCGCCCTGAGCGGATAGCAAACATCATCGCTCAACAACCCGAGTACATCAGGGATGACATCGCAAGGCTTGTGGTGGCAGAACAGAAGTCTGGATCGTTTGGTGATCTGATTAAACGTTCTATTGGACTGACAGAAGCTCACAAGGCATATCAGGGCTCGAACGTGGTGTCGATGATCGGCAGGCAGCTCACGAAATAATTATGATTGTTTTTTTGAGTTCGTCTAATTTGGGTTGGAGTGTTTGGGGGAAGTCACAGTCATGTCTGGTCTGTGCGATCAAATAACGAGGGAACGTGAGACTCGCCGCAAACGGGATCAGGAAATTGTCGCGGCTCGGGAAGCCGGCCAGTCCTATGCGGCCATCGGTCGCGCGTTTCAAATGTCGGGTGACAATGTCAAAGATAGAATAGAGCGATTCCACCGAAACAAACGAATGCACGAAAGCATTGACCCGTTCGTCAAGCTTACTCCGAGAACATTGCGCCTTCTCCATGGAGAAGGGTTGACGACAGTAGAGAAAGTTGTTGAGGTTTATCGAAGAAACGAGCTTTTTCGTATTCGCAATTTCGGAAAAAAGAGTTTGAGGGAGATCGAGACATGGTTTCCTGTAAAACCAGCCAAGAGTCAGATAGCGCTATCTATAATAAACGATCGTTGATTTTTTATTGCATTGAGGGTTAGTGCAAAGTAAAATTCAACGATCGTTTATCTTTATGGTGGTAGCTATGGCGCACAGGGAAGTCGGTGTTACTTCTGTCAGCGAATTAGGGGATATCCTTCGGGCTGTTCGCAAGGAGTCTGGCCTGACTCAGCGTGATGCTGCTGCGCTGTGTAATGTTAGTCTGCCATTTCTTAACGGTCTGGAGCAAGGGAAATCAACTGCACAGATCGGGAAAGTTTTGTCCGTTTGTAGTCGTTTTGGCATTGATGTTAGGCTGAGGCTGCCGGGTGAAACTACATGAGTGCTTTGATCGTCTCGGCCAATGGAATATGTGTCGGCACTCTTGAAGTCGATCAAGGGCAGTGGAAATTTGGCTACTCGACTGAGTGGAAAGATTATGCACTTTCACCCACTTTTCCGATCTCCACCCGAGCGTTCGAAGACACCGCGAATACCAGGACGGTCGAGTGGTTCTTCGAGAACCTGTTGCCCGAAGGTCAGCTGCGAGACTTGATAGCCTTACGGGACAGAATCGATCCTCGGGATACGTGGGCGCTTCTGATTCGACATGGACAGGACACTGCGGGCGCGCTTTCGCTGACGCCAGAAGGATACACGGCCGCGACAGAGGAAATTCTGATTCCACTTTCACAAGAGACACTTCAGGAAAAAATTAAGGCTTCCAGGGCGCGCAATCGCCCCCTGATGGCATCATGGGATGAAATCCACATGTCCCTGGCAGGTGCTCAGGAAAAACTCGGGCTGCGTATTGACACCGATGGTGCGCTGTTCCTGCCTGAGGGTTCTGCACCCTCGACCCATATCGTCAAACCGGAGAATGCCAGCGCGGACTTCCCGTATTGTCCAGCCAACGAATTTTTCTGTATGCGCCTAGCTCATGAGCTGAAAGTTTCAGTTCCCGCAGTCGGGTTGCTGCACCTCCCAGAACCACTTTATGTCATTGAGCGGTTTGACCGTGAGCCATTGAGTGCTGAGAAAGGCCTTGGCAGGGTATTCAGACGGCTCCACCAGATAGACCTGTGCCAAACATTGGGTGTGCCACCGTCGAAAAAATATGAGAGTGAAGGTGGCTTGGGGCTGCATCACCTGTTCGAGGTTCTCAGAGGTACCTTCATTGAGCGTCCAATCGTAGCGGCCAATGCTGTTGTTCATTGGATTGCCTTTAATTATTTAATCGGTAATCTGGATGCACACGCAAAAAATATTGCCTTCTTGATGCGTGGACAAAAAGCGGCAGTAGCGCCGTTTTACGACATGCTTTGTGTGGAGGCCTATCTGCCAAGGCAGACGATGGCGATGTCTATCGCGGGAGAGAATAAGCCGGGATGGGTGGAAGGGGCGCATTGGGATGCAATGGCCTATGAGGCGGGTGTCGCGCCTCGACTTGTTCGTAGTGTCTTATCGCGAATGAGTGCGGATTTACCGGAAGCGATCTCCAAGGTAATCGGTGATGAACGACTGACAAATGAGGAGCGAGTATTTTTGCGAGAAAAAGTGCTCACCGTTATTGATGAGCGAAGAGGGTTCGTAGCTGATGCACTCAAGTCTCGACCGTCTTCGATCAATGAATTATTGAACAGTCGGGAATTTGATCCGTCAGTACTGGCGCGGTTGTCCAAGCTTTCGTGATGTGTAGTGAAGAGCCGGTTTTCGCGACCGGTGGCAAATATTGAGGAAAAAATGATTGAGGCACCCATCAGCACTCCACCGCAAGCGTACATGGATATTGTTGGTTCGCTGATCGACAAAGCGCGCGATTTTCTGGAGGTCGGTGAAAAACTTCAAGCGCTCGCCTTTGTTGGCAATCTGACCAGCAAGCAAGTCATCCCGGTGATGATTCAGTCGGGAAGCATCAAGGACAAAGATCACTCTGCGCTGGCGATACAGTCAGCGGCGTTGGCCTTGGATGCTGATTTTGTGTTTACCATCACGGAAGCATGGTCACTGCGGTCAGATAAAATACGGCAGATGAACGCGATCCTTGATAAATATGGAAGCATCGGCGCCTCGCCTTACGCGATAGACGTGTGCATGCTTACGTTAGAAACAAGGCGCGGTGTGTGGGTCGCGCAACCGCAAATCAAGCCCAAGGGAATTTCCAAGAAGAAGCGGACAATTGGCATGGTTGAATTCCGCTATTACACGGATGTTAAAGGCCGACTTTCGCATCTGCTGCCCAGGAAGGACGATGACGAGATGCCGACAATTTTACATTGATGGCAATTGATGCATAAAGCTGGATTGTGGGTATTTAAGCGGCAGCTAGCAGTGGAAGTATTCATTGATCAGAACGACTACTTTTTAATCACAGGATCGTATTGCCATGAATTTTTCGGATGTCCTTAAAGCGCTGAATCAGGCCTCTGCCTTTGAGCTTTACCGTATGCGGGCTGCCATCGATAGGGTGCTGGATGAGCCGTGTTGGGTGCAGGCGATTCATGCCCGGTTGCAGATTGGGCTCGTCATTGAATATTTTGATGCTCAAGCCAATACCTTGCGTCGTGGAAAAGTTCTTGAACTTCGCCGGAAACAGGCCGTTATTCTGGATCAGGATGATGGCCGGCGCTGGCTGATTGCTTATGCCGCCATCAATCTGGATGGCACGGATGTGCAAATTCGTGAACAACCGCGACAAGGTCTGGGTCGCAACGAGGTGGCCATCGGCGATGCGGTGGGTTTTGTTGATCGTAATCAGCAGCAACGCAGTGGTCGTATCATTCGTCTGAACGACAAGACTGTCACCTTGCTCTGCGGGCAGCAGCAATGGCGGGTTGCTTACGCCTATCTGCATCGCGTGATGGATACAGACACGATTGAACAGAATGTGCTTGAACTTGATGTAACACCATTGGGGATGAAGTGAGCTGGGATGAGTGAATATCAATATTACGAATTTGTTGCCATTGATCAGCCGTTAACGCCGAGGCAAATGGCCGAATTGCGCGCTTGTTCCTCGCGGGCATCAATTACACCGACCAGCTTTGTTAATGAGTACCACTGGGGTGGCCTCAAGGGTGATCCGGATGACTGGATGCGGCGCTATTTCGATGCGCATATCTATGTTACCGATATGTGTGTCTGCTGTTTTATGGTGCGTGTGCCGCGTGAAATTTTTGATGGCGCAACACTCAATGCCTTTGCGACCGAGTCTTCGATCTACATCAATCACAGTGAATCGCACTGGATTATCTCGTGGAACCTCAACGAAAGTGAAAATTATGACCGCTTCTGCGAGGACGATGGTCGTGGCTGGATGGGGAGACTGGTCGCGTTGCGGGACGAATTGTTGCGTGGCGATTTGCGTTCATTATATTTGGGCTGGTTGGCTGGCGTAACGGCAGGCGAAGTAGAAGAGGGCGAGAGCGAATCACCTCCGCCTCCGGGGTTGTCACGACTGACGGCAGCCCAGCAGGCTTTGGTCGAACTTTTGGAGATTGATCCTGACCTGATTGCCGCAGCCGCCAATGGTGATGTCGGAATAGATGCGGAATCGGATGATACCGACAGGCAAATGGATGTGTGGATTGCAGGCCTGTCTGCCGATGACAGCCGCCAGGTACTCAAGCTGCTGCTTTCCGGCCAATCTAACCGGGCCGAGCGTCAACTGAAATCGCGTTTTTTGACGTGGCAGAAGGAAAATTCCGCAACACGAGTGACAGCCACCGTCCTGCGTACCGTCGCGAATCTGCGGGAACTCGCCGGGTTCGCTGAAAAGGTACGTCGGCAATGGGAAGCCGAGCAACACATCAATCTCAAGGCAGAACAGCAAGCCCAACGCGATGCGTATCTGCGCACACTGGCAGCGAACTTCGACCGCTGCTGGCAGATGCTGGATAAGAAAGCGGAACGAGGTATTGCCTCTGCCTATGACGAGGTCAGCCGGGCTGTCGTTGATCTAGCCGAGGCTTACAAACTTTGTTCTTCGGGACCAGAGTGGAAGCACGCCATGCAGCGGTTCATGGAGCGACACATTAAGCGAGGTGCCTTGGTGCGGCGACTGGTGGAGGCTGGCTTATGGAAAAAGTCATGAAAATTACTGCCGAAAAGCATATCTGGGAATTCGCGCCGCGATTTCGTCGTGGTGCTTTCGGTTGGCGTTCTCAACCTGCCATTACTCGCATCAAGGAAGCGGTTGTCGAGATTAAAAAAATCGCACGGAAAGAGCCTATGCTGGCAGCCGAAGGAGCTGTGCTGTTTTTGGAAAAAGTCTCACCAGCCTTGCAGAATGTCGATAGTTCCTCGGGGGCTATCGGTAGCGCCGTCAATCGGGCCATCGCTGATCTGGTACCCATTATCGCCCGAGCGAATGTCGAAAAAAATCTGCGTGCAAAATGGCTGGAGCGCTTGTATGAAGCCCATGCCGCTGACCAGGTTCCTTACATCGAAAATCTGGGCGACTACTGGGGTGAGCTATGCGCCACACCTGAGCTGGCAGCCGTATGGGTAGATCGCTTAATGGGTGTTGTAGAACAGGTCTGGTCTGGCAGTAAGGAAAGTTCCGGCTTCTTTCATGGGACCTATATGTGTTTCTCCGCACTGCTTCGGGCCGGGCGCTACGATCAGTTGCTGGCTTTGCTCGAAAAGGCACCGTTTGTTTGGTGGTATGACCGGCAATGGGGTGTCAAGGCACTGATTGCCCAAGGCAAGAAAGCCGAAGCCTTGCGCTATGCGGAAACGTCGCATGGCCTGAACAACAATCCGGAAAGCATCGCTCAAGCCTGTGAGGAGATATTGCTCTCATCAGGTATGGCGGATGAAGCCTATCAGCGCTATGCGATAGCAGCCAATCAAGGAACGACCTACCTGTCCACGTTCCGCGCTATTTGCAAAAAATATCCGCACAAATCACCAGCCGATATTCTCAACGATCTGGTGGCCAGTACGCCCGGCCAGGAAGGTAAGTGGTTCGCCGCTGCCAAGGATGCGGGGTTGTATGATTTGGCGATCAAGCTGACCAGGCAGTCGCCGGTTGATCACCGTACCTTGAACCGCGCGGCGTTGGATTTCATTGAAACCCAGCCACTATTTGCGATTGAAGCTGGCTTGCTCTCATTGCGTTGGATACTGGCGGGCAAGGGATACGAGGTTACGCTAGGTGAGGTGATGACTGCCTTTGATGCGATCAGGCGTGCGGCGAGGGTGATGGGAAGTGCCGATCAAACTTTGTTGCGCGTTCGGAAGTTGCTGGATGCTTACCCGCAAGACAGTTTTGTACGCGGGGCGCTGGCGAGGTTGGTGTGATCGGAGTGTTGAATAACCCGTTCAGATGGGATAATCAAGTGGCATCTGACATTATCAACACGTATTCTCGCAAGAGTTCGAACTATACTTTCGATAAAGCGTGACGATATGGCTCGATTCTTATACACCGTGCCAAGCTGTTGTGTGGCGTAATTTGGCTGTTGTGCGCTAAATAAAATGCCGCACAATAACGTTATGCGCGCCACAAAAAAGAATAAATTACATACTGCCGCACCTGCGGACCAAGCTTTATTGTTGATTTTTCCAGGGAATTAAAATCCTTTCATCCGTAAGGATTTCACATTTTATTCCTGCATTAACGAATAAATCTGCGCGATCTTGCGGATTTTCACGCAAAACCTCCAGGATATGCAATAATCCTTATGAACAAGGGGATTATAATGAAGATACCACTCAACAGTGCCTCTGATGTCGGCAAGATTGTCCGGGCTACCCGAAAGGCTCAAGGGCTTCGTCAGGACGACACGGCAGGCAGTATCGGTCTTAGCGAAAACTTTCTCGGCAAGGTCGAGAAAGGGAATGAGTCTGTGCAATGGGGCAAGCTCTTCCAAGCCATGAAAGGTTTGGGCATTCGCGTCTATCTTGATGTACCGGACGGTATTGCGCTGCAAATCAATGAGCAGAACCAAAAGAATAAGCCATGAGTGAGCGCACGTTGCTGGTTTCCCTCAATGGCGGTCCGATCGGCACGTTGCGTGACGAAAACGGGATCTGGTCTTTCAAGTATGACAGCGCCTGGCTCAACGACCCACAACACTTCGGTCTGAGTCCATCCCTGCCGTTGCAACAAGCGCCGCTGCTGGATCTGTCATCGAAGCGTCCCGTGCAGTGGTATTTCGACAACCTGCTGCCCGAAGAGCATCAAAGAAGATTGCTGGCCGGCGATGCCCGCATTGATGCTGCGGATGCATTTGGGTTGCTAGGCTACTATGGCGCCGAGTCTGCCGGCTCGCTCACCCTGCTTACCGCTGATGCTCAGAATCAAATGGAGGAAGCCCTGTTCCCCTTGTCGGATGTCGAGCTTAACGAACGGATACTTGCCTTACCCCGAGTGCCACTCACGCATGGTGCAAAAAAGCGCATGTCGCTGGCTGGTGCGCAACACAAGCTGGCAGTCGTATTGCAGGATGGGGCGCTTTTCGAACCGGCAGGTGCGACACCCTCGACGCATATCATCAAGCCTGATCACCCGGATGCGGACTATCCACATTCTGTTATCAATGAGTGGTTCGTGATGCGGTTGGCCAAGCGGGCCGGGTTGAACGTTCCCGATGTTCATCGCCGCTATGTTCCTGCGCCCGTGTATATCATCGATCGCTTCGACCGCGTTCGAGATGCGCGTGGTTGGCAACGCCGGCATGTCATCGATGCCTGCCAGTTGCTGGGACTTGATCGCAGCTTCAAATACAGCCAGGGTAGCATGGCCAGCCTGGCGGCCCTGGCAGAACAATGTCGAGGCAATATTGCTGCGCGTACCCGGCTTTTCAGCTGGCTGGTGTTCAACGTACTGGTCGGCAATACTGACGCGCACCTGAAGAACCTGAGCTTTCTGGTAAGTGAAGAGGGCATCGAGCTGGCTCCACACTACGACATCCTGAGCACGGCCTGCTATGAGACACTAGCCTACGATAAGAAAGGCTGGCCAAACCTGACAGAGATGGCGTGGCCTATATTGGGCAAACAGTTCATCACAGACGTCGATCGGGCGCTGCTCATCGCAGCTGCTGATGCCCTAAATATCAAGAAGGCAACTGCAGAGCGTCTGTTGGATAACCTGTGCAATCGCATTCAGGGCTTGGCGGAAGAAATCTATCAGGAATTCGAGGCAGAGAACGCATCTCTCAAGCAGCGCGCTGACCTTGCACCCATTCTTGCGGGAGAGTCTCGCTGTTTGCGGACGATCATCCACGTCGTGATCAAGGACATCGCGGCGAAACTGAAGCAAAGGTGAGACTTGACTGGCGCGGTTAGAAATCATGTGGTCGTAACTGCCTGCACCAAGAAAAGGACTTAATTGAGAGGGTACGCTATTTTGCAATCGAAGTTGGCTTGCGGTCTTTGCGTTGGATACTCGCGGGCAGGAGCTGCGAGGTTACGGCTAGTGAATTGGGCATTCGATGCGATCATGGTGCGGAATGGTGGCGGGAAGTTGGAGGTCAAACGAGCTTGATGTGTAGTTCCTTTGCGACTACAATTAAACGCCTATAATCCAGACTGCAGGAGCGTCGCCATGAGTATTGCCGATACCTATGTTCGCGCTCGCATTGATACGGTTACTAAAGAGCGGGCTGCTGACGCACTGGAAGCAATGGGGCTGAGCATCTCGGATGCTATTCGCATGCTGCTGCTGCGTGTCGCCGATGAGCGTCGTTTGCCATTTGATGTAAAAGTGCCGAACGCAACTACCCGTAAGGCTATTGCCGAGCTTGAATCAGGTAAGGGAAAGCATTTCGACAGTGTTGATGCACTGATGGCTGATTTGAATGCGGACGATTGATCGTTCAACTGCCTTCAAACGTGATTACAAGCGTGTGATGACAACTCCGCACCATAATTAAAGACGTGTATCGTTGTTGAGTACTATTTTCTACTTATGGTATCAGTGATGGTATTGTTAATTATTTACAATAATATATATAATATAATCAAAGTGATGGATGTCTTATTTACAATTGAGTGGGAATGATTTAGCGTCTGGCAACGTCTGGCAGCAAACCATCGTCAAGCCCCGCAAGGGGCTTTTTGTTACAGCGTCTGGCAATTCACAGCTGCAAGTTCAAAGAATACTGAAATCAAAAAAAGTGCAGCTTTTTATGCTTGCATTGCCGTTTCGGGAACTATCTGAGGCTACTTTTGCAGATGGACTAATCGTCGGAAGTGATCGCCGCGACCAGCTCGGAAATGGCGCTGGCAGTGGTGAAATTGGTATCCAGGTAGGGATTATATTCCACAATTTCCATCGCCAGAAAGTTGGGGTTGATTTTCAAGCCGACCAGCATTTCAATTAGTCTGTTTTTAAGCAGGCCACCGGGTACAGGACTGCCGAC
The DNA here is from genome assembly GCA_903915035.1 of uncultured Nitrosomonadales bacterium. GTDB lineage: Bacteria > Pseudomonadota > Gammaproteobacteria > Burkholderiales > Gallionellaceae > Gallionella. The sequence goes on from CAIWRI010000037.1 coordinate 10,980, forward strand.
CCCTGTCTCTTCCTGGGGGTCAAGCACATCCAGATCAAGACTGATCCCGAAACCAGTCGTCTGTGACTGCACGATGTCCAGTGCTTCTTGCCACACGATGTCCATGCCGCGCCGCAAAATTTCATCCATATAAAAAATACGCACGCCCAAGCGTTGCAGTAGTTTTGCTTCTGCGGCCTCAAAACTGCGCGTGCCGATCAGGCAAACATGTTCAGGCAATAACTTCGCTTGTGGTGTCACCAAATGGGTCAGGCATTCATCACCATAACCCAGCAGACAGGCCAATGGCATACCATGAATTGCATGACTGGGCGTGGTTGCATCGGTATGGCTATCCATGTGAGCGTCAATCCACAACAGTCCTAACGAGCCCTCTTCCGGCAGACTACGCCTGACGCCTGACCAGGTGCCGATTGCACAGGAATGATCTCCGCCCAACACCAGCGGAAAATGACCGCTTTGCATCTGTGTGGCAACCTTCAAGGCCAGTGCTTCACACAGCATGACAACCGATGCCAGGGGCGTCCGTGTCGCATCTTCAGGTAAATGCAGTATCTCATCCCAGTGATATATGACTCCGGCATGATCCAGTTGATCGAGAAATCCAAAGGCTCGCAGCACTTCAGGCCCGTCCTGGCAATCATGTCGCATGGCACCATACCCGCAGGCGGCACCAATAACAATAATATTACGCAAGTTCATGGTTTTGCATGGCTAAAAGTAGCCTTGAAACTTTTACTGCAATTGACGATTTCCACAGGCTGACCAATTTCCTGAGCAGGTGCCTTAATCGCCTTGAGTTGCTCTGATTTTTCATTGGGCCTGATCATTTTCGAGTAGGACATAAATGCCTTTTTCCGAATCGTTAAAAAACCTGTGCATGAGGTCAGAATTCTACGATTAATTCGTTATTTCTACAATACAAAATGATTCTTATGCGGCATGGTAATCTTCTGATTGTAAAGTTTATTTTTCTATTGTACTGTGCCTTTTAAAGCGGTCTGTCAGTTGATAACCGGATACCTGTAAATGAAAAAAAATTCTGCCAGTGCCGACATAGTTGTTCATCCATATGCCAGTTTGCTGAATGAACTGGAGACTTTGCGCAGTGAGCTCATTGCACTTGAGCAGCAGTCTGTGCCAACACTGCAACAGACTCATCCGCTGCATCTTGCCAGCAGTATTAATCTGCTTCACTATCGGGCCTTAAGGCGCCATGACATACGTCCGCTACAGGAAAGACTGGCTGTCGTTGGACTTTCCTCCTTAGGCCGCATGGAATCGCATGTTCTGAGTAACATCGATGCCATCATTGAGTTGCTGCGTTGTGCTCTGGGTAGAAATACACCTGATAAAGTCAAAGCGCCCGGGGCGACAGGCACATTACAGCTTGAAAACAATACTAACAATCTGTTTGGCAAACCTCCGCTGCATCGCAGGGTTCGCATTATGGTTACGCTGCCTTGTGAAGCGGCCGATGATTATTCCCTGATCAAACAGATGCTGATACATGGCATGGATTGTGCCCGTATCAATTGTGCGCATGACACGCCTGAAGTCTGGACGCGCCTGATAGGCCAAATCAAACTGGCAAGTCGTGAAACAGGACGGCATTGCCGCATCCTGATGGATCTGGGCGGCCCCAAGTTGCGCACTGGCGAAATTGCTACGGGGCCGGCTGTACTCAAATACAAACCACAGCGCGATGTGTATGGCAAGGTGATGATACCTGCCAGAATATGGCTGCACCCTGAAAATGATACGTCCCCCAGTCCTGAAACAGCCGATGCCAGTCTGCCGGTACAGGGAGATTGGCTGTCCAAAGTCAACTCGGATGATATTATTGAATTGATTGATGCAAGAGGGGCTGCGCGCAAGCTGCAAGTAATCAGTCAGAGTGGCAACTGCATTTGGGCGGAATCCAGGCAAACCACTTATATCACTCCGGGTATTAAACTCAAGCTGCTGCGCACTTCCTTGTCAGGGCATATCCGCAAATTGGGCAGAGCCGGTATCATCGGCGCATTACCTCCCCTGAACGAATCGATTCGACTGCATATCGGAGACCGCTTAACCCTCACACGTGAACCGCTGCCAGGGATGCCGGCACGCTTTGACGCCAATGGGCATTTGTTGCACACCGCCAGTATAGCCTGCTCGCTGCCTGAGGTATTTGTCTCGACACTGCCCGGTGAACGCATCCTGATTGATGACGGCAGAATCGAAGGCGTCATACGTAATGTCGATAAAAACAAAATAGTAGTCGAGATTACGCATGCGCGAGAAGGCGGTGAAAAATTACTGGCTAATAAAGGCATCAATCTGCCGGACAGCCGGCTTGAGCTGAATGGCCTGACGCCCCAGGACATCGAAAATCTGGCGTTTATCGTGCAGCATGCTGACATGATAGGCTTATCCTTCGTGCGCAATCCTGCGGACATTGCCTTGCTGCAACAACAATTGCATCGTCTCGGCACGGACAAACCGGGCATCATACTGAAAGTTGAAACCCGTGCCGCCTTTGAAAACTTGCCGGAACTGCTTTTGACCTTGCTGCATTCACCCACGGTTGGCGTCATGATTGCCAGAGGCGATCTTGCAGTGGAGTGCGGTTATGAAAGACTGGCAGAGTTGCAGGAAGAAATACTCTGGCTGGCTGAAGCGGCACGACTACCGGTGATCTGGGCAACGCAGGTGTTGGAAGGTCTGTCCAAAAGCGGCAAACCCAGCCGTGCTGAAATCACCGATGCCGCCATGGGGGTGCGTGCCGAATGCGTGATGCTCAATAAGGGCAACCATATTATCGAAGCGATTCAAACGCTGGACGATATCCTGCATCGCATGCAATCCCATCAACATAAAAAAAGTGCCCTGCTGCGGCGATTGCACTGGTAACTGGCCAGCGTTCCGGTCTAAGGCACCTCCATCAAGAGGCTATAACAAGTTTTTAACGCGATATAAGGGGGTAGTCATGACGATACTGCTTGATTTGGCGCAGTTGGATAATGAGAAACTGCTGCAACAGTTCTCCAGTTCAATGGCAGGTATAACTGACGCGGAGGCCAGGGCCAGACTTCTCGAATATGGTCCGAATACAGTCGCACATGAGGCGCCTCCGCGCATCGCGGTTGAATTACTGCTGCGCTTGCGTAATCCACTCAATATCCTGCTGCTGATACTCGCCACGGTGTCATTCATCATTGGCGATCATGAAGCCGCCATCATTATTTTTACTATGGTAGTGCTCAGCGTATCACTGGCTTTTATTCAGGAGCGGCGATCAAACAATGCCGCACAGGCACTCCGCGAGATGGTTCATACCACGGCGACGGTATTGCGCAAGCCTGATATTGCAGCGCAGGAGATCGCGTCTGCAGTCTCTGACAGGCAGGAGATTCCCATTCAACGGCTGGTGCCGGGTGACGTCATTCATCTTTCAGCCGGAGACATGGTGCCGGCAGACACAAGACTGCTCTATGCCAAAGACCTGTTTTTAAATCAGGCGGCGTTAACCGGCGAGGCGATGCCTGTCGAGAAGTTTGCCGGAGAAGCCCGGCCGGTCGAATTATTGCAGTTGGCAAATATTTGTTTTATGGGCACCAACGTAGTCAGTGGCACCGCAACAGGCATTATTGTAATGACAGGTGCGCGTGCTTATTTCGGCTCGCTTGCAACCATCATCGCCGGTAAGCGTGAACTGACCGCCTTCGATAAGGGCGTGAATCAGTTCTCCTGGCTGATGATCCACTTCATTATGGTCATGGCGCCGCTGGTATTTTTTATTAACGGCTATAGCAAAGATGACTGGATAGAAGCATTTCTTTTTGCCATGGCTGTCGCGGTGGGACTGACCCCGGAGATGCTGCCGATGATAGTGACAGTGAATCTCGCCAAAGGCGCACTTGCCATGTCGCGCAAAAAAGTGATCGTCAAGCGGCTCAACTCGATACAAAATCTGGGTGCCATGGATGTGCTTTGCGCTGACAAGACGGGCACACTCACCCAAGACCGGATTATTCTGGAAAAACATGTAGATCTCAATGGGGTGGAAAATGAGAAAGTGCTTGAGTACGCCTACCTGAACAGCTATTACCAGTCCGGACTGAAGAATTTGCTTGATGTGGCCGTGCTTAAGCACCTTGAAGTTCATGAGCGGATGCAGCCCGCAAAGCTGTACCGCAAGATAGACGAAATCCCCTTTGACTTTATGCGCCGCCGCATGTCGGTAGTCGTTGAAGGGCATGGCAAACACCTGCTAATCTGCAAAGGTGCCGTGGAAGAAGTATTCAGGGTTTCAGGCAAAGGCGAGGATGGCGATACTTTGTTCGATCTTGATGAGCGCCATCTGGACAAATTAAATGAGATGAGCCGCGAACTGAACGAAGATGGTTTTCGTGTTATCGCACTGGCTTATAAGGAAATGCCGCCGCAGCAAAAAAGCTATACGGTGCAGGATGAATCAGAGCTGATCCTGACGGGTTATATCGCTTTTCTTGATCCTCCCAAGGAAAGTGCGCTGGAGGCGATTTCCAGACTTGGCGCGCATGGGGTGGAAATGAAAATTCTGACCGGCGATAACGAAATTGTCACCCGAAAAATTTGCCGGGAAGTGGGTATGCCGGTTCAACGTGTATTGTCGGGCCGCGAAATCGAATCCATGTCCCAAATGCAACTGGACGAAATGGTCGAGCAGGTAAACGTATTTGTTAAACTATCGCCGACTCAGAAGTCGGGCATTATAGAAGCACTGCACCGTAAGGGGCATGTGGTTGGGTTTCTGGGCGACGGCATCAATGATGGTCCCGCGCTTAAGGCCGCAGATGTGGGTATTTCAGTGGACACAGCGGTCGATATTGCACGTGAATCCGCCGATATTATCCTGCTGGAAAAAAGCCTGCTGGTGCTGGACGATGGCGTGATCGAGGGCAGAAAAGTCTTCGGTAATATTATCAAGTACATCAGAATGGGGGCGAGTTCCAACTTTGGCAATATGTTCAGCGTCATTGGTGCTAGTGCATGGCTGCCCTTTTTGCCCATGGCGCCCATTCAGGTACTGACCAACAACCTGCTGTACGATTTTTCACAGACCGCCATTCCGACAGATCATGTGGATGAGGAATATTTAGCCCGTCCGCGGCGCTGGGAAATCCGCAATATCGCTCACTTCATGCTTTTTATCGGCCCGATCAGCTCAATCTTTGACTATACGACCTATTTCACGATGTACTATCTGTTTGGCGCGAATACCGTGGAACAGGCGCACCTCTTCCAGACTGGCTGGTTCGTAGAATCACTGCTCTCGCAAACGCTGATCATTCACATTATCCGCACCAGGCGAATTCCGTTCTTCGAAAGTTGTGCGAGCATGCCGTTAATGTTTACCAGTCTGACCATTTGTGCCTTTGGCGTGTGGCTTCCCTTTTCACCTTTTGCCCGTGCTTTGGGCTTTTCGCCTCTTCCGCTCTTCTACTGGCCGATGCTAGGACTAATGCTGATAGCCTACCTGTCATTAACTCATTTCATGAAAACATGGTTTCATCGACGCTTTGGACTGGATTGAGGCATTCAAGTGACTGGATTGAGGCTCGCAAAAGGTAAAGGGCATGCGTATAGTCGCCTCTGGCCATGTGAGAGAACCTTCATGCGGTCGGATTATTCCTAGCCTACCCAAAGGAATTATCCTATATTAATTCTCGTAATGATGGCGTAAAGTGCATTTATTCCTATCCGCAAGCTTCTACAATGATGTCGCTCTCAATAACAGAACTGAGTAGTCGTTAATGAATCAGTATTCCTTTCTCGATGAGCTCAAGGTTCCCGATGAGATTCTGCAAAGCTGGCAAATTACCGCTGACATGCTGGCGGAATGTGCAGGGGTGTCAGCGGCGTTGATCATGCGAGTGCATCCCGGTGAAATTGAGGTGTTCGTCTCCAGTCATAGCCATGGAAATGTTTATCAGGCCGGAACAAAAACATCACTGAGCACTGGGCTCTACTGTGAAACGGTGATGCACACCCGGCATAAACTGCTGGTGTCCAGTGCCATCAAAGATCGGGACTGGGATCATAATCCGGATATCAAGCTGGGTATGATTTCCTACCTCGGATTCCCGCTTAACTGGCCTGACGGTGAGATTTTCGGAACAATTTGCATTCTCGACGTTCAGGAAAATTCCTATGACGAGAAGACTCACCTGTTGATGGAGCGCTTTCGCAACAGTATCCAGTTTAGCCTCGCGCAAATCCATAAATTAGCCCTTGTTATAAGGCAGCAAAAAGAAACTGCAATTGCACTGCATCAAAGTGAGGAGAGGCTGAGGATTGCCCTTGCCTCAGGCCAGGTCGGTATCTGGGAATTTGACATTCAAACGAATAAACTGACCTGGGACGACAACATGTTCGTCTTGTATGGCGCAAGCAAAGAGGATTTTTCAGGCGCTTATGATGCCTGGTCAAGACGACTACATCCTGAAGACAATATAGCAACGGAGCTTGCTCTGCAAAACGCCATTGCCGGAATCAGGGAATATAATCCTGAGTTTCGCATCATCTGGCCCAATGGCGAGGAGCGCTACATCAAAGGACATGCCAAACTCGTCAGTGATGAGGCTCGTAATCCGATACGCATGATAGGTACTAATTGGGACAACAGCGCAGATGCGCATACCCTGCAGCAACTTCGTCTGGCGCATACCGCCATTAACCAAAGCGGAAGTGCCTTCTTCTGGATCAATCCGCAAGGCCAGGTGAGCGATGTTAACGACTATGGTTGCAAAAGCCTCGGGTATCGGCAGGAGGAACTGATTGGTCAGCCCATCTGGTTCTTCGATCCTAATGTATCGGCTGAATCCTGGCCCGCTACCTGGGATGACGCCAAAAAAAGAAAAAATTTCACCATTGAAACTCACCGTCAACATAAAGACGGGCATATTTTTCCGATAGAAATAACAACCCACCACCTTACTCTCAACGGTGAGGAGTATCTTTTTTCCTTTGACCGTGACATCACTGATCGTAAACAGGCGGAGCTTAAACTGCGTGAACTGAATGATAATCTGGAGTCGTTAGTCGAGCAGCGCACCAAGGAACTTATACTGGCACGCGAGTTGGCGGAGTCGGCCAATAAGGTCAAGGGGGAATTTCTGGCCAATATGAGCCATGAAATCCGCACACCGA
>CAIWRI010000038.1 GCA_903915035.1 uncultured Nitrosomonadales bacterium
TCCTTGCCTGAACTCAGTTGTATACGTGCGTCGGCGTGACGCAGAATTCGTAGTGCTCATGATAGTGTCCACTTAAATTAGGTGGACGCTATGCTCCTAGCTTTCGCTAACGACTTCAAGATGGAACGGCTGGACGCTTACCTTGCAAGCACTACTGAAGATCATAAAGCTTTTGATTTTTGATATGAGATAATAACAACATCTCACCACGAAAAAACCAAAGCCATTCTCAGATGAGAACTTAAAAAAATAGCCTCAAAAAGAGGCTATTTTCTATTTTTACATGTGTAGTAATAACTTTAATGAGAATCTACGACGCTCAATCCCAGGAAAGCGAACCGCCAGTTTGGTATTCAGTTACTCTTGTTTCGAAGAAATTCTTTTGGCTCCGGCGGGGATGTACAACTACGCCGAAAGAATTTCTTCATACTTAATCCCAGGAAAGCGAACCGCCAGTTTGGTATTCAGTTACTCTTGTTTCGAAGAAATTCTTTTCCTTCTTCAGATCTATCATTTCCGACATCCAAGGAAAAGGATTGGTCGCTCCCTGATACAGGATGTCCACGCCGATTTGCTGACAGCGGCGGTTAGCGATAAAGCGCAGATATTCCTTGAACATGGTGGCGTTCAATCCCAGAATGCCGCGCGGCATGGTGTCCTCGGCATAGGCATATTCGAGTTCAACACCTTTTTGCATCAATCCGCGCACTTCTTCACGGAAGGCCGCCGTCCACAGATGCGGATTTTCCATCTTGATCTGATTGATCAGATCCACACCGAAATTCAAATGCATGGATTCGTCGCGCAAAATGTACTGGTATTGTTCAGCAGCGCCGGTCATCTTGTTCTGACGACCCAGCGCCAGAATTTGCACGAAGCCGACATAGAAGAACAGACCTTCCATGATGCAGGCGAAGACAATCAGGCTGCGCAACAAAGCCTGATCCGTCTCCGGCGTGCCGGTCTTGAATTCCGGATTGGTCAACACGTCGATGAAGGGCAGCAAAAACTCATCCTTGTTACGGATGCTGGGTACTTCGTGATACATGTTGAAAATCTCGCCCTCATCCAGCCCGAGACTTTCCACAATGTATTGATAGGCGTGCGTGTGGATCGCTTCCTCAAAAGCCTGACGCAACAAAAACTGACGGCATTCCGGATTGGTGATGTGACGATACGAACCCAACACGATATTGTTCGCCGCCAGACTGTCAGCAGTGGTAAAAAAGCCCAGATTACGCTTGATCAGGCGGCGTTCGTCATCGCTCAACTTATCGCTCTTCCACAAGGCAATGTCCGCCGTCATGTTCACTTCCTGCGGCATCCAGTGATTAGCACAAGCGGCTAAATATTTTTCCCATGCCCATTTGTACTTGAAGGGCACCAACTGGTTCACATCCGCCTTGCAGTTGATGATGCGCTTGTCTTCTACACGCACCCGGCCTGTGGAGACGGCAGGCGTAATGTTTTTCCCCTCCCCATTGGATTTAATCAGCGCATCCGGCGCAGGGCTTCTTACTTCGTCGTCAAATGACAGCATGTTGTTTCCTTAAATGAGTAGCGAGTGGTGAGTGAGAAGTAGTGAGTAGAAAATGGACTTCCTACTGGCAAGCCTCGCACTCTGGATTGTAGCTCCACTATTGTTTAACTTTTTGTGTCGCTGAAACCCGGATTACGAACATATCACTGGCATGATTCGCATTCCGGGTTGTCAATCGAGCAAAACTGTGTTTCTCCAAGCGGAGCTTCAAACGGAGTTTCACCCACCGCTACCGCATTCAGTGCACCGGCACGACCGGTTGATTTTTCAGCCGAAGTCGCTCCTAACGTGCGCAGATAATAAGTGGTCTTCAAGCCGCGCAGCCAGGCCAGCTTGTAAGTATCATCCAGTTTCCTGCCCGATACGCCGGCCATGTAGATATTCAGCGATTGCGCCTGATCTATCCATTTCTGGCGACGGGAAGCCGCTTCTATCAGCCAGGAGGGTTCAACCTCGAACGCCGTGGCATACAGACTGCGCAACTCAGGCGACACACGGTCGATCTTGGCCAGACTGCCGTCAAAATACTTCAGATCGGAAATCATCACTTCATCCCACAATCCCAATTGCTTCAGATCGGCCACCAGGTAATCATTGATGACAGTGAATTCTCCGGACAAATTGGATTTGACGAACAGGTTCTGATAGGTAGGCTCAATACAGGCAGATACGCCGATGATATTGGAAATCGTCGCTGTTGGCGCGATTGCCACGCAGTTTGAATTTCTCATGCCATATTGAGCGATGCGGGCACGCAAGATATCCCAATCCATGCTGACAGACATATCCACTTCGACATAACCGCCGCGTTCTTCTCTTAACAGATCGAGGGTATCCTGAGGCAAAATACCGCAATCCCACAGACTGCCCTTGTAACTGGCGTAACGACCGCGCTCGGATGCCAGTTCAGTCGAAGCCCAGTAAGCGTAATAGCAAACCGCTTCCATCGAATGATCGGCAAATTCTACCGCCGCTTCAGAAGCATACGACAGGCGCAGAGTGTGCAGGCAATCCTGGAAGCCCATGATACCCAAACCGACCGGGCGGTGCTTCAGATTGGAATTGCGCGCCTTGGCGACGGCGTAGTAATTGATATCGATCACATTGTCCAGCATGCGCATCGCCGTGTTGATGGTGCGGCGCAGTTTTTCGTGATCAATCTGGCCTGCCAGTGCATGACCTTGCGGATACAGGTGTGCGGGCAGATTTACTGAACCCAGATTGCACACGGCGATTTCGTCCGCGTTGGTATTCAGCGTGATTTCAGTACACAGGTTGGAACTATGCACTACGCCGGCATGCTGTTGAGGTGAACGAATGTTACAAGGGTCCTTGAAGGTAATCCACGGATGGCCGGTTTCAAACAGCATGGTCAGCATCTTGCGCCACAGGCTTGCCGCCTGCACGGTCTTGTACAGTTTGATCCCGCCGGCAGCGGCTTTCGCTTCATACGCGACATAGGCAATTTCAAAATCCATGCCAAACAGATCGTGTAAATCATTTACATCGGAAGGTGAAAACAGCGTCCAGTTGCCGCCTTCCATCACTCGTTTCATGAACAGATCAGGAATCCAGTTGGAGGTATTCATGTCATGCGTGCGACGTCTGTCATCTCCGGTATTCTTGCGCAAATCCAGAAATTCTTCGATATCCAGATGCCAGGTTTCCAGATAAGCGCACACCGCCCCTTTGCGTTTGCCGCCCTGATTGACGGCTACCGCCGTGTCGTTCACCACTTTCAGAAACGGCACCACGCCTTGTGATTCGCCGTTGGTGCCCTTGATGTGTGCACCGAGCGCGCGTACCTGCGTCCAGTCATTGCCCAGCCCACCGGCATATTTAGCCAGCAAAGCATTTTCCTTGATCGCATCGTAAATGCCTTCCAGGTCATCGTCCACCGTGGTCAGATAACAGGAAGACAACTGCGGACGGCGTGTGCCGGAATTAAACAGCGTAGGCGTAGAACACATGAAATCGAAACCTGACAACAGACGGTAAAACTCGATCGTGCGCGCCTCCCTGTCAACTTCACTCAAGGCAAGCCCCATCGCCACGCGCATGAAGAATACTTGTGGCGCTTCGATACGCCGGCCTTCAATATGCAAAAAGTAGCGGTCATACAGCGTTTGCAGGCCGAGATAGCCAAATTGCAAATCCCGCGACGCATCCAATTCGGCGGCCAGACGAGATAAATCGTAACCGCTCAGACGTTCATCGAGCAAATCAGCCGCAATGCCGCGCTTGATATATTTCGGGAAATATTCCGCATAGCGCGTTGCCATCTCAGCCGGTTTAACTTCTTCACCCAGCACTTCACTGCAAATATTGTTCAGCAACAATCGTGCGGTGACAAAGTTATACGCAGGCTCTTTTTCAATCATCGAGCGGGCCGACAGAATCAGACATTTATGCACTTCATGCTGCGGCACGCCATCGTATAAGTCCTTCAGCGCGCCCTGCATCACTAAAGCCGCACTGACCACTTCGCCCAGACCGGTACAAGCGGACTCCACCAGAGCGGTGAAATGTTCAAGGTCCAGCGGACGCACCACGCCATCGCTACCTGTGACATTAATGACATGTACCTGCTGCTCAACCGGCGCGCGTGAACGTTTATGTTCTTCACGATATAAAACATAGGCGCGGGCCACATCATGTTCACCCGAGCGCATCAGTCCCAGCTCAACCTGATCCTGAATGTCTTCAATATGCAACGTGCCACCATGCGGTTGACGGCGCATCAACGCGGCCACAACGCCCCCGGTCAGTTGTTCGACAAGCTCGCGTACCCGTGCGGATACCGCACCTTGCCCGCCGCTCACCGCGATAAACGCCTTGGTCAGGGCAACAGAAATTTTTGCAGGTTCAAACACCACCACGGAGCCGTTACGGCGAATGACCTTGTATTGATCAAATTGAGTTGTGTCAGCAACGACAGATGAGGCTAAGACGCTATGAGCAGCGGTGTTTGGCATGGGCTATTCCTTTGGTATTGACTATTCTTAATAAATATGAGACCACTATATATAGTATTTTTTTTAGCGGAGGACGCTGATTGTAGTGTTTTAAAGGAATTTTGCAAGTAAAAAAATGCCACTAAGCAACTATCATAAAGCAGTCATGCAGCGACAGGATGCGGTCACTGCGGACAGGGACATACTCCGGTTGAGGGCAGATACGATGATTAATCGAGGATGGAAACAGTTATTTTCCGGACAAGCCGCCAAGGTAACGCTGCCAGTCAAAATAAGGACCGGGATCGGTTTTGCGACCAGGCGCAATATGATTGTGTCCGGCAATGCCTTTTATCGGATAAGTCGAACGCAACGTCCGCGTCAATTCATCGAGTACCGTGTACTGCGCGTCACTGAACGGTTGATGATCGCTGCCTTCGAGTTCGATGCCGACCGCAAAGTCATTGCAACGCGCCCTGCCCTGCCATTGCGATATTCCCGCATGCCATGCGCGCTGCAAACAGGATACAAATTGCATCAACTGCCCGTCACGACGAATATAAAAATGCGACGACACCCGCCCTTCAGGAATGGTCCGGTAGTAAGGGTGGGCATTCCGGTCCAGCGTATTGGTAAACAGGCGCTCGACCCCGTCCCCGCCAAATTCATCGGGCGGCAGACTGATATTGTGTATCACCAGCAATTCGACATGCTTCGCTGCACGCTCATCGTAATTAGGCGACAAGATGCGTTCAGCGCTATCCAGCCAGCCAAAATCATCAATCTGCATCATCAGTCCCTGCCGGGCTTTTAATGCCCAGTCTCTCCATACGGTAACGCATGGTACGGAAAGTCAGTCCCAGCAACTTGGCTGCCGCGGTACGATTAAAATTAGTCTGTTGCAAGACCTCCAGCAACGCCTCTTTTTCAACCCGGTCCAGATAAGCCGGCAGCGGATATTTATCGCCCACCTCGCCCTGAGCAGAATGAACCAGCGGCGAAAGAGACAAGTCTTCAATGGTAATTAATCCGTCAGCGCATAACACCAGGGCACGTTCAATAATATTTTCCAGCTCACGCACGTTGCCCGGAAAGTCATAGTGCTGCAAAACCTGCAACGCTGCATCAGAAAAACGGGCCGGTGTATCTGCACGCGCCAAAATCTGCCTGGCGATTTGGGCAATATCTTCGCGCAATTCCCGCAAGGCCGGCATATGGAGTGGAATCACGTTCAACCGGTAAAAAAGGTCCTGACGAAACTGGCCGGATTTGACCAGTTCAGCCAGATCCTTGTGTGTTGCACTGATCAGACGCACATCTACCGGTTCTTCTATGATTGCCCCGACTTTGCGGACAAGTTTTTCCTGAATCACCCTGAGCAACTTGACCTGCATGGTCAGCGGCAAATCGGCGACTTCATCAAGAAACAGGGTCCCCCCGTTGGCCGCCTGAAAAAAGCCCTCTCTATCCTTGTCAGCCCCGGTGAAAGCGCCCTTCTTGTAGCCGAAGAATTCACTCTCCATCAGACTTTCAGGAATTGCGCCGCAGTTCACCGCAACCACCGGCTGTGCATTGCGCGCACCGTTTTGCACAATCAAGCGAGCCGCCAGTTCCTTGCCAGTACCTGATTCGCCGCTGATATGTACCGGAGCCTGGCTGCGCGCCACCCGGTCAATCAATGCGCGTACTTTCTGCATCGCCGGCGCATGTCCCAGCAGGCTGTTTTCTTCCGGAGGACTTGTTTTTGGCAAACTCAGCGCTGATTTGACCAGTGTGCGTAATTGCTCCAGAGACAGCGGCTTGGCCAGATAATCGAAAGCACCCGCTTTGAGCACGGTGATCGCGTTCTCCATATTGCCATGCGCCGTCAGCACCGCAACCGGCACATCGAGATTTTGCTTCGCAATATATTTCACCACATCCAGACCGTCGCCATCCGGCATGCGCATATCGGTCAGGCACAAATCATAATGACGATCAGCCAGCTTAGCCTGTGCCTCATGCACGCCACTCGCCTTGTCGACAACCAGACCCATTTTGAGCAAGGTCATTTCCAACAATTCCAGAATATCAGGCTCATCATCCACCAGCAGCACAACATGTTCGCCGGGCGCAAAATTACCGCGTTTCATTCTATCCCTTCCTCTTCATGTACCGGTCTTTTGCCGAATCTCCGCTCCCCAAAAGTAATCCGGAAACAGGCACCCGATTGATACTTAAGGGCCGTATTTTGATATTCCAGCCAAGCGCCATTTGCCAGACTTAATTCACGGGCAATATACAAACCGAGTCCGGTGCCCTGATCCGCGGTGGTAAAAAAAGGCTCAAACAATTTTAACTGATGTTCAGCTGAAATACCCGGCCCGTCATCCTGAATATCCAGTATGACTCTGCCCTGTTCAATGCCGCATTTGAACATCAGACTACCGGGCAGATGCTGTCCGAAATGCAGGCCGTTGCGGACGAGATTACACAATACCTGCCGAAAATGTCCCCGGTCAAAACTCACCAGACAGTCCGCTTGCAAATTCAACACCAACAGGCCGGGTTCGACCCGCTCAGCCAGACTGAATTCATCCACAAAGACGGGGAGATAAACCGATAAATCAAAAATTTCCGCCTGAGCGCGATCACGCCGGTTGAGCTGCATCACATCCTGCACTATCCGGTTGATACGTTGCGTATTGTCCCGGATCAGCTGCAACAAGCGAACCTGAGTGACATCCCCCGGCTCTTCCTGTAGCAGTTCTGTCGCATAGCTGATCGCAGAAAGCGGATTGCGCACCTCATGCGCCAGATTCATCGTCAGACGCCCTAAGGCGGCCAGTTTGAGTTGTTGCGCCTCAGCCTGAACATGCTGCATATCTTCCAGAAAAATAACCACGCCCTGAGAAACATCACGCTCCACACCGATAAAGCGCAATCGGGCCTGTAAACCCCCGTCCAGTTGCAAGGTACCCCGATTATTGACGGTACTGGTTTTCCATTGCGCATACTGCAAATACAATAAGGGAAAACTGATCGCCAGCTTCTGTCCTGACACTTCGCAGGTATGCAACAGGCGGGATGCGCTCGGATTCATCTGTACAACGTTGTCGTGCTCATCTACCACCAGCACTCCATCCTGCATATCACGCATCACCAGCCGATTCGCTTCGGCCATACCGATCAGATCACGACCTCTGCGCTGCGCCAGCTTCTGACTGTCCAGCGCATATTGAGCCAGTTTATGCGCTAAAACCGCCACCGCAAAGTAAGACGCACATAACAAGCCGACCTGAGCATATTGTGAAACCGGCGCGTTAGCATACAACACCGCATAACTATGTTCCAGCAAGGCTGCAATACTGGCCATGGCTGCAAAAAACAGGGTGATTTTACCGTGACTGATAATCCCTGCAACGGCCATTGAAACCATCAACAGTAAGCCAACACTGCTTTGCCCACCACTGGCGTGCGCCAATACGGTCAGAATGACAATATCGCTGCCCACCAGCACGGCCAGCTGCCGGAAAAAGGATAACCAGCGCATGCGCAACGACACAATCGACAATATCACGAGGACCGCGTAAATTCCGCCCGTGATCAGAAATAGCGAGCCGTTGTTTGCGCCAAACAGATGCCCGGCATCAAAGGCAATAAAAACAATAAAGCAGGCTAAGCCCAGACGGTAAAGATTGAAATAATTCAGCGAACGCCAGAATTCGGCGGGGACATCTGTATCAGCTTGCACGACTTTTTTGATGGTCATCGCAGTGCGCGGTGCAACAAAACACTTGAGCGCCTTTGCGAATACTTTCAGCTTCAGGCACATAAAGTCCGCAGTGCACACAGCGCAGCATATTTTCATCATGCGACGACGATTGCGGCGGCATTTTTTTAGTACGGGATTTGAACAGCAGACAGACTACTGAAACAATGACAATCAGAAATATCAGACGACTCATAAATACAACCCGGGTTTACCACTCACCGGTAAGCGTAGCGGTCGCAACTGCGAATACCGCCTACCCCTGCACTCAAAACAACAAACGCATGGCGCGAGGACCTTGTTAGGCGAAGACCCTTGCGAGCTTGCGGGTGCACCACTCACCACTCACCACTCACCACTAATGATCACGTGAAGCGGAAAAATGCGCCAATCCGATTAAGCTTTCCTTGTATCTGGAATCGGCTAAATCGACTATCGCCGCACAAGCCAGTTCAACTTCACGCATTGCCTGCAGGCGGGTAAAATCCAGTGCGCCGGTATCATGAATGATTTTCAATACGTCGGCAAATTTGCTCACATCACCCTGTTCAATCGCAGTTCTGACGACAGTCGCCTGCTCCACCGAGCCGTGCTGCATCGCATAAATCAATGGTAAAGTCGGTTTACCCTCGGCCAGATCGTCACCCAGATGCTTACCGGTTGCTGCCTCTTCGGCTGAATAATCCAGAACATCGTCGATCAACTGAAAGGCCGTACCCAGATGCATGCCGTATTGGGCAACCGCAGCCTCCTCAGCTTCCGGTGCATGCGCTAAAAGTGCACCGAGCCGCATCGCCGCTTCAAACAATTTTGCCGTCTTGTAATGAATCACGCGCATATAGTTTTCTGCGTCAACTCCTGCGTCATTGCAATTGAGCAACTGCAACACTTCGCCTTCAGCGATGACATTGGTCGCATCGGCCAGTGTCTGCATCACGCGCATTTCCCCCACTTCGACCATCATCTGAAAGGCACGTGAATAGAGAAAGTCACCGACCAGCACGCTCGCTGCATTGCCGAATAATGCGTTGGCCGTTTGTTTGCCGCGGCGCAAACCTGATTCATCCACCACATCATCATGCAGCAAGGTTGCCGTATGAATGAACTCGACTACGGCGGCCAGTTCATGATGATGCGATCCCTGATAGCCAAAGGCATGGGCGGATAACACCACCAGTGCAGGACGCAAGCGTTTTCCGCCGCTATTGACAATATATTCGCCGATTTGATTGACCAGCAACACCTCAGAATGTAAACGTTTGCGTATGACCTGATCGACTGCGGCCATATCTGTCGCCAGCAATTGATTGAAATTATTTAAAAACACATTTCATCCTAAAAAATTCTCTTTGACTGACAACATCGTCGAATGGCGCATTATCTCATAAATTCTCTGTAAGATTACGCAACTCGATGCGCCGTAAATACATTCCTGTCAGCACCCCCACTGCACTTAGCAACAATACATAGTGAGCCGGTGCCAAAGGATCAACCGGCAAAAGCAGGCTGACCAGCACCGGAGTGAGTCCGCCAAACACGGCATAGGCAAGATTATAGGAGAACGACAAGCCGGAGAAACGAATGGCCGGCGGAAAAACACGCACAGCCGCACCGGGAATTATGCCGATCACACCGACAAAGAAGCCGCACAGCGCGTACAGCTCATTGATGTATTGTGGTGCTGTAGCCATTTTCAGATAAAACAGCATCGCTGAGAACCCTAACATCACGCACCCTGCGACCATCACCCGCCCTGCACCAAAGCGATCCGACAGTGCGCCAAACAGGATGCAGCCGATACTCAGGAACAGTGTGGCGATGCTGTTAGCCTGCAGTGCCACCGTTGCCGCGATGCCATACAATTTTTGCACCAGCACCGGCGTCATCAGAATCATCACCACGATTGCTGCGGACAACAGCCAGGTCATCAACATGGTCAACAGCACGGCAGCGCGATGTTCGCGTATCACGGTTTTCAGCGGCAATTCGCTCGCCAGGGCCTGTCGCGCCTGCATTTCCTTAAATACCGGTGTTTCATGCAACCACTGGCGCAACCACACCGAGACCAGTCCGAACAGTCCGCCCAGGATGAATGGCACACGCCAGCCAAAGTCCAGCAACCCGGTCGGCGTATATAATTTGTGCATGCTTGTCGCCACCAGAGAGCCCAGCAAGATTCCACCGGTTAAACCCGCAGTCAGTGTGCCGCAGGCAAAGCCGGTATGTTTTTCGGAGACATGTTCTGCGACAAATACCCAGGCACCCGGTACTTCTCCGCCGATTGCCGCGCCCTGCAGGATGCGCAAACCCAGGAGCAGCAAGGGTGCCCAGATGCCGATGACCGCATAGGTCGGTAAAAATCCGATTGCCAGGGTAGGCAGCGACATCAACAGGATGCTCAGCATGAACATCTTCTTGCGGCCCAGCAGATCGCCAAAATGCGCCATCACGATACCGCCTAAGGGGCGCGCAAGATAGCCTGCCGCGAAGATGGCAAAAGTTTGCAATTGTCTTAACCAGTCCGGCATATCCGGCGGAAAGAATAATTTCCCTATCACCACCGCAAAAAATACGAAAATGATGAAATCATAAAATTCCAGCGCACCGCCCAGTGCTGATAAAACCAGCGTACGATAATCATTGCGGCTCAGTCCCGACATATCCATTCCCTATCAAAATCATCACGTACATAGTGTTCTACACTTATTTATATTTCATCCATGCCCGTTAGAGAATGTCATTGTCGCACATGGATGTGACAAATCATGATTTGTCACAAACCTATCAATTTCTGCCGGAAATAACTGTTCGGCGACAGAAAGTCATTTTTCTGCGCCGGAGCCTCATTTTGTTCGCAAAAAAATCATTCCGGCAAGTAAGCCGATAATTATGTATCGCAGGCAGGGATTCTTGTTAAACAACAGTTTGTGTAGCCGAAGGATCAATATTTCGAGACCAGAAGTCACTTCCCGGGAAAAAAATCATATCTTTTTAACACAAACCCGGATTCTGTCTACGCAAACTGTCTCATTATCTACACAGAATTATTTCCCCGCTAAAAAGAATAATTTACGGCTGCAAACAATGACTTTTCTGCTACAGAAAATAATTATTCAGAGGGTTTGACAGGTTTTTCAGATCAGGGAATTCGCTATCCGTTCCCGTTATTTTAATAATCCGCCCGAGATATATCCGGCATTCTGACCCGTTTATTTGCGCAAGTACAGCACATCAAGTTAAGTGATGGTTACAGCGATGCAATCGGTCAGGATCTGGGCTTGATCAGCGCTAAACATGTTATGGCAGTTGATAACTTACCAGATAAACGAAGCGGCACTGGCCTATTTGCGCAAATCGGGACTGGCGGCATGGAATTGCGATTTTCGTGGCGCATCGCCAAACCGGCGTGTTTGGCGCGCACCCGGTCAGATATAAATCTGCCTGCGTACCTTTGATAATCTCCAAACAGCAGAGGCTGCGAATCTCAGAATCTAATTAAACTTGTACGATGTTCCGCAAAATCGTGCACACTGCACCCGCAGTGACCCGGGCTGTAATCTGTGTTGATCTCAAGCTTGCCAATAAACGAATAACGCATAAAAATGCCAAACGAACAGTTGCTTGAGAAACCCAGGCACTTCCTTTCCAAAATGATGGTTGCCGCAAGCGCATTAACCCTCGCCTATCTTGGCACGATACTCATTCTGTTCCTTTGCGCATTTACGAAAACCTTTGAGCCGGCACTGCTGCTTCCCGTTTTAAATACCATTTTTGCGGGCAGCCTGCCTGTTATCGTCGCTATCATTGCAATAAGATCGTATTTTCTAAGCGGACAGCACAGTATCCTGTATATGGGATGCGGTTTGATGACTTTCGGAGTCGGGGCGATTCTGGCAGGCTGGTTAATTGGCGGTTCGCAAGGTGTCAATGTCAATGTGACCATTTATAACATGGCGGCCCTGCTCAGTGCCCTCTTGCATGCGCTGGGCACCCTTTCCGCCCTGAGCAATGAGACGCCGGAAACGAGCTTAGCGCGAAAAAAATCCAGGCTGCTTTGGCTGTGTTCAGGCATTTTTCTTTTTCTGCTTTGTATTGTACTGGCCGCGCTCAGGGGTGCTACGCCGCTATTTTTTGTTCAGGGAACAGGCCCCACCCCTTTGCGGCAAATCGTACTGAGCATTGCAGCGACTCTGTTCTTTCTCAGCGCCTTTTTCTTAATGACGGTATTCAAACGAGAACAAAAGCCATTTTATTATTGGTATGCGCTGTCATTGCTCATGATCTCGCTGGGATTGATCGCAGCACTGCTTCAACCGTCCGTCGGCAGTCCTATGGGCTGGCTGAACAGACTGGGCCACTATATTGCGGGCATTTATGTCATGGCTGCCGTTTGGATGACGTCCGGTTATGCCAAAAGAAATGATGTACCTTTCAGAGTTGAGATGACCGAACTATTCCGGCAAGCCCAAATGAATTATGAAGTGCTTGTTGAAACCGTGACTGAACCTATCATCACTACAGATCAGGATTTCAGCGTTATCCAATGGAATTCCGCTGCCGCACGAATGTTTGGCTATACGCGAAAGGAAGCGATCGGCTTATCTGTACTGGATTTAGTCATCGCTGCTGCGAGTGGTGAACTATTCAAAAACAGCACAAACAAGACCGCCGGATTGTTTATTGATGGCGGCTTTGTCGGTAGTACGATTGAAATTACAGGAAAGAGCAAGGACTCGGACCGCTTGACGCTGGAAGTTTCTTTGTCAGGAATGAGGGTAAAGGGGAGACTGTTATTTGTCTTTGTCTTCAGGGATAGCACGGTACGTAAAACCGCTGAAGAAATACTGCGTAAACAGATGGAAGTGGCACTGAAAGCGAGTGAGGCTCAACTGCGCATTGCCAACAAGGAACTTATTTTTCAAAATAAAGAGAAAAAGAAAAATGCAGCAAATTTGCGTGAACTGAATGATAATCTGGAGTCGTTAGTCGAGCAGCGCACCAAGGAACTTATACTGGCACGCGAGTTGGCGGAGTCGGCCAATAAGGTCAAGGGGGAATTTCTGGCCAATATGAGCCATGAAATCCGCACACCGA
>CAIWRI010000039.1 GCA_903915035.1 uncultured Nitrosomonadales bacterium
ATTGAGCGCCATTACCCGTCACTTGTCCCCAATATCATGCCGGTCGTTTCACCTATGATTGCCATGGGACGCTTCATCAAAAGCATCCTTGGCGAAGAAACCCGCGTGGTCTACGTCAGTACTTGCATTGCGGCAAAATTTGAAATCCAGAGTGAAATATCGGAAGCGATTGATGTCGTACTTACCTATCAAGAGCTGGACAAGCTTTTTAAAAACCGGGGTATCACTCCTGCAAGTCTCACTGAAATGCCGTTCGACGGCATTGATCCTGCTGCGGGACGTCTTTTTTCACTTACCGGTGGCCCTCTGAAAGTGTTTGATATCCAGACGGATTTTCAGGACAACGACACCATCAGCGCCGAAGGTGAGACACACACCATTGGCATTATTCGAGATCTGGCTGCAGGCAGAATTTCACCTTCATTTGTTGATCTGCGCTTTTGCGACGGCGGCTGTGTTGATGGCCCGGCACGGGATAAGGAACTACATCATTTCTTTAAGCGCACGCTTATCATCAGCCACAACAGCGCTGCCCCCCCCTACAATACCGCAGCGCACTATTGCTCAAACAGTACCCTGCCGGACCTTGCCCGCTCCTACTCGGATAAATCGCTGCAACTGGCAACACCCGGCAAAGATGACATCAAGCGCATCCTTCATTCCACTAATAAATTGACGCAAGGTGATGAACTGAATTGCCGCGCCTGTGGCTACAAAAGTTGTCGCGAGCACGCCGTTGCGGTTTTCCAAGGACTGGCTGATATTGAAATGTGCCTCCCGTACAACATGCAGCGGATCGTGGACGAACGTGGGCACCTCCTGCAAAAATATGAACTGGTGCAGCGCGAACTTGACCGACAGGCCGGTGATGACTTGATTGTCGGCAGTGATGCCGGAATCAATGAAGTAATGGGCCTGATCCACAAGGTAGCTCCCACACCTATTACCGTTTTAATCCGGGGCGAAACCGGTACCGGCAAGGAATTGACCGCGCGCGCCATCCACCGCCTCAGCCAGCGAAACGACAAGCCGCTCATGACGGTTAACTGCACGACACTTACCGATTCACTTCTTGAGAGCGAACTGTTCGGCCACAAAAAGGGTTCGTTTACCGGAGCGATTGCCGACAAAAAGGGACTGTTTGAGGCGGCGAACGGCGGAACAATTTTTCTGGATGAGATTGGTGATATCACCCCAAAATTGCAGGCAGAACTGCTGCGCATATTGGATCAGGGCGAGGTACGCCCCGTCGGCAGCGTTGCAGCAAAAAAGGTGGATGTGCGTTTGATAGCGGCAACCAACAAAGATCTTGATCAAGGTGTGCGTGAGGGGTGGTTTCGGGAGGATCTGTACTATCGCCTGAATGTATTCTGTATTGAGCTTCCACCGCTGCGCAAGCGCGCGGAATCAGTACCGGAACTTGCTCTGCATTTTCTCGATAAAGCCAGAAAAAAACTGAATAAAACCATCGCAGGCATTGAGGATCGGGCTGTTAAGGCCATGCAGCACTACCCGTGGCCGGGAAATATCCGCGAAATGCAAAATGTCATCGAACGCAGCGCTGTTCTGGCAAAAGATGGCGTTATCCGCCTGGAAGATCTCCCCACAATTTTTGCCGATACCTATGAATCCTGCTTCGACATCGACATCAACCGGCGCCGCGTTTCATTCAAGGCTGAACGCGAATTGCAGGTGGTGCGCACCGAAAAAAACATTATCGCCCGGTACCTTGAAGAGACCGACGGCAACGTTGCAAAAGCGGCCCGCCTGGCAAATCTTCCCCGAAGAACCTTTTATCGACTCCTCGAAAAACACGGCATTAGCGTTGTCCGCCATTCAAAATCAGAAACCGCCTAACTCACCTGTTTCTCGACACGTCTCAAACGATACATATACGTGCCCTGTCTTATAATTTGAGATTGTAAAACAAAATAAGGCCCTTGATGTTACATAATAGTGTATACTTTTGGCCACCAGTGCGCCATTATTGACACACTATTTACGGAAAGAACCAACTGGATTCAGTTAATCTTTTTGCAACAAGCTACAATAACTCACATTTAACATAGAAAGGTTACTTGGCATGCTATTAGCAATATAATTATCACATTCGTTATTACGAACTCAGTAGGAAAACTATAAAACAAGAAGGAGTACGACAATGGGAAGAATGAGAGAGAATCCACGGTACAATGTCATTTCAATGAGAGTAAGCGATGAAGA
>CAIWRI010000040.1 GCA_903915035.1 uncultured Nitrosomonadales bacterium
CCACTTTCCACTTTCCACTTTCCACTTTCCACTTTCCACTTCTTTACGGGTCTATCGCTTTGCGATACGAAATACTTGCTTTGCTGATGTGCCACTCATGTTGCAGGCTATCTCCTCACGTTGCAGGCTATCCCCTCAGCCTGAAGAGATAGCCATCAGCGGAAATTGTCAACCTAGTTGTCGCCTGACTGCTTGCGATTATGCTGCCATTTTGAGCTCCAAATCTCCTTCCATTTTTTCGTCTTTTCCAGCGATCTGCTGATCCGGATTCAAGTGCACAACAAGTATTGGTTGCCAGTTTCTGGTGGTGCCGCTCCAGCGCTCAGGGCATCGTTTTTTTGCCGCCTCGTAGGCCATGCTACGCTTCTCCAGCAACGCGACATCGAGCCCCGCATGACGCTCTGCCGGGGTCACTGATTGCGCTGTGCCGGTGCGCCTCGTTATACCATTGCACGGCCGACCCATTGCCGCGCAGCAGGCAAACTTTCAAACGCCCGACGCGGATATTCAGGCCAATATTTCAGGGTCTTAAATAGCGCTTCCGAGAACGGATTGTCGTTGCTGGCCGCCGGACGACTGAACGACGGCGAGACGCCCGGCGCTTGCAAAGTCGCCAGCATGGTAGCCCCTTTCATTGGATGGCCATTGTCTGAATGCAGCACCACTTGATCAGCCTTGATGGCTTCCCGTGCGCAAATATCCCGCATCACGTCCCCCGCCAGCTCAGCGCTTTCCGATTCATAAATCTGCCAGCCGACGATTTTCCGGCTAAAAATATCTATGAACAAATACAGGTAAAAATAGATCCCCTTAGTCACCGTCGGCGGATAGTCCCAGCAAAACAGCTGGTTCGGCGCGGTGGCGCACAGCGCATGGGGTTTGTGGCGACGTTGCGCGGGGCGTTTTGCTCCCCGATGACGGAGTAAATTCTCGTCTCTCAGGATGCGATAGAAGGTTGATTCAGAAGCGATGTATTCGCCACGATCCGCTAGTATCGGCACGATTTGAGAGGGCGGCAGGCTGCCAAACTCATCCGAACTGGCGACCGTTAAAACCTTTTTACGCTCCAGCACGCTCAGTCTGTTTGACGGCATTTGTATTTGCAGGATCAGCAACGCTGCCGCCTCCGCCAATGCGTGATCTTTGCGTGCTATTTCACGCTTGAATTGCTTGACCTCATCTTTTAAAACACGTATTTCACGACAGCCGGGCGCCACCTTGATATCTGCACAAAAAGCCGCTTTCCAGCTGGTCAAATGATGGGCAAACAACCCGTTTTGCGAGTTTTTGCCTACAAGGCAAAATCCCTGCGAACCCCTATTCACGGCACCAGGTCTGCAAGGCTTCACTCGACAGGCCGTGCGTTTGATGCAACGCGATCAACTGCTGCTCAGGCGTCCAATCTTGCGGCCGTTTCTCTTTTACAGGCGACACGCCGGAGCCCGCTTCTTTCATCCAATTTTTTACCGTGTGAAAATTGACGTTGAGTTCCTCCGCAACCGACTTCACCGTCCGCTCGCCACGGGAATATACCTTAACTAACGCCTGCTCGATAAATGCTTCTGAATATCGTATTACCATTGTCGCCTCCACACCTCAAAGTTAAATTTTTGAGGCGACAACTAGTCTGACACCGGGGGGTCTGACTGCCCTTCTGCTTACAATA
The DNA here is from genome assembly GCA_903915035.1 of uncultured Nitrosomonadales bacterium. Classification (GTDB taxonomy): domain Bacteria; phylum Pseudomonadota; class Gammaproteobacteria; order Burkholderiales; family Gallionellaceae; genus Gallionella. The sequence continues at coordinate 1,667 of CAIWRI010000040.1, forward strand.
ATTCTTATGAGCCGGAGAGTTGTTTTCTTGAGTAGGCAAGCCGCTCCCATAGAGCCGAGCACCTCTCGTAAGCAGGGCAGTGGTCTGTGTAGCAGCCGAGCATCTCCTGCAAGTAGGCCGGCGTGTCTATGTAGTAGCTGAATCTCTCTGTTGAGCAGGGGAATCTTTTCTAAGCACAAACCTGTCAATAGCTACACAGAGTGGCTGGCTTGCTATACAGAATGACTGGCCTGCTACACAAAGATACCCGCCTACTATACAGAATAGCTGCCCTGCTACGCAAACTCACATTTCTGTTAAAGGGAATCATCTTTATGCTTGGTGCTTGAAACCGCTCTTGCTGAAATGAGTTTCCAGATCGGCAATCCTGTTTCCCGCAGCTAAAAACCAGGATAAATCAGTATTTATCCTGCCACGGGTATGACGAGAAACTTTTATTGCTTGCAAATACACCGAAAATTCGCGAATAAGGAGAGTTTGACTTACTCACCATTAAAGGATCGCTGATTCCTTTTCGCCACGCTCATATACCACATGTGCTCGTCCGACTAAAAGCGGATCCATGGGGCCGATTGCTTCCAGATTTTTGTTGGCATAAGGCAGTTTGTGCCGCACGTAACGCATGGCGTTCAGGCGGGCGCGATTCTTGCTTTCCGACTTAATCACCGTCCAGGGAGAGTCTGCAGTATTCGTATAAAAGAACATCGCCTCTTTGGATTTGGTGTAATCATCCCGTTTATCCCGCGACGCCAGATCAATCGGCGAGAGTTTCCATTGCTTGAGCGGGTACAGTCTTCTCTCCTCAAAACGACGGTGCTGCTCCTCACTGCTGACTGAGAACCAGAACTTGATCAGATAAATACCACTTCTGGCTAAAGTTCTCTCAAATTCAGGCGTTTGCCGCATGAATTCATTGTATTCATCCTGTGTACAAAAGCCCATCACGCGTTCCACCCCAGCCCTGTTGTACCATGAGCAATCAAACCGCACAATTTCCCCCGAACTGGGCAGATTTTGCACATAGCGTTGAAAACACCACTGACCACGCTCGATTTCGGAAGGCTTTTCCAGCGCAACCACATGCGCCGCGTGGATTCAGATGTTCCATCATACTCCTGTCACCAACGACCTCGTCCTGATTGCCCAGCGACTATCTTTACCCAGCTTCGCTTCCAGGCTACGTATGACTTCCACCTGCTTAGCGTTTATAATGCACAGCTACTGTCTTTAGCCTGTAATCTGCCATGCTGTTTACATCATCACACCCCCGTCCGCGTTATTCCAGACTGACCGGTTCCTCCGATGCACTGGCATTGGCACAGCTAGCCCAAAAAGAGGCACCGCTGGTGATCATCACCGCCAGTGCGCTGCAGGCACAACGACTGCTGGAAGAAATCCCGTTTTTCGCAGCCAAATTAAGAGTGCATTTGCTCCCCGATTGGGAAACACTGCCTTATGATCATTTCTCTCCGCATCAGGATCTGATTTCGGAACGACTGGCAACCTTGCATCATGTGCGCAGCCAGTCATGCGACGTATTGCTGGTACCGGTCACCACCGCGCTCTATCCCTTGCCACCCGCCGAATATCTGGCCGCTTTTACCTTTTTTCTTAAACGCGGTGAGAAGCTAAATCTGCCGGTATTGCGCGAGCAAATGACTTTTGCCGGCTACAGTCATGTGCAACAGGTATTGTCGCCGGGCGAATATTGCGTGCGCGGCGGCATTATTGATTTGTTTGCCATGGGTAGCGTACTACCCTACCGCATCGATTTATTTGATGATGAAATCGAGACCATCGCAACTTTTGACGTTGACACGCAGCGCACCTTGTATCCGGTGCCGGAAATCCGCTTGCTGCCAGCGCGTGAATTCCCGCTGGATGAGAAAGGACAAGCGCATTTTCGTCAGCGTTTCCGCGACTGCTTCGAGGGAGATCCGGCCAAATCAAGAATTTACAAGGAAGTAAGTAAAGGCAACGCACCCGCCGGGATCGAATATTATTTGCCGCTGTTCTTTGACAAGACCGCCACGCTGTTTGACTACCTGCCAAAAAATGCCACTATTTGCCTGCACGGCAATGTCGATGCAGCCATAGGACAATTCGGCGTAGATGCACTGTCGCGCTATAACCTGCTGCGCGGAGATCCGCAACACCCCTTGTTACCGCTCAGCGACCTGTTCATGGATGCTGAAGCCTTCTTCATTGCCCTCAAATCCTACGCGCGGCTGGATATCGTCCTCGATTCAGATTCCGGCACATTGACGCCCTGCGCGACCGCCAGCATTCCGGCTATTGCGGTCAACCGGCATGCAGAGATACCTACCCAGGATTTTGAACAGTTTTTGAAAAGCTTTAACGGTCGAACGCTGCTGCTGGCAGACAGTCTGGGACGCCGCGAAATCATGGCGGGCTATCTGCTCGAATATGGTTTAAAGCCTAAAATTTGTGAAGATTTTGCAAGTTTTATCGCCAGCAAAAATGCCTTCATGCTGGGCGTAGGACCGCTGCAAAATGGCTTCCTGTTGCCGGATGAACAATTTGCCATTGTCACTGAAACTGAACTCTACGCAGCACAACCGCGCAACCGCGCCGCGCGTATCGCTAAAAAAACCAACATCGAAGGCATGTTGCGCGACTTGTCCGAACTGAAAGTAGGCGACCCTGTAGTGCATGAACAGCATGGCATCGCGCGTTATCAGGGCTTGGTGAATCTTGATATTGGCGAAGGAATCGGCGAATTTTTGTTGCTGGAATATCAAGGCGGCGACAAACTCTACGTGCCGGTATCCCTGTTGCATGTCATCGGTCGCTACAGCGGCGGGGCAGCGGAGACAGCTCCCTTGCATAAACTGGGCTCAGGTGTCTGGGACAAAGCCAAACGCCGCGCGATGCAACAGGTACGCGATACTGCAGCTGAACTGCTTAACATTTACGCACAGCGTGCCACCCGCCGTGGCCACGCGTTTAAAATCACCCTGCGCGATTACGAAGAATTTTCCGCAGGCTTTGGTTTCGAGGAAACACCTGATCAGGCTGCGGCGATCAACGCCGTGATTGAAGACTTGCAATCCGGCAAGCCGATGGACAGGTTAATCTGCGGGGATGTGGGTTTCGGCAAAACCGAAGTCGCCTTAAGAGCGGCCTTTGTTGCGGTGATGGATGGCAAACAGGTCGCCGTACTGGTGCCGACCACCTTGCTTGCCGAACAGCATTTTCAAAACTTCTCCAACCGCTTTGCCGACTGGCCTATCCGCATTGGCGAACTGTCACGCTTTCGCTCTGCAAAAGAGCAGACTCAATCGCTCAAAGAAATGGCCGAGGGTAAGCTGGATATCATCATCGGCACGCATAAGCTGATCCAGAAAGGCATCGTATTTGACAATCTGGGTCTGTTGATCATCGACGAGGAGCACCGTTTCGGTGTGCAGCAAAAAGAAAAGCTCAAAGCACTGCGTGCTGAAGTAGACATTCTGACGCTCACCGCCACGCCGATTCCACGCACACTGGCAATGTCTCTGGAAGGCTTGCGCGATTTTTCCATCATCGCCACGGCTCCGCAACGACGCTTGTCGATTAAAACCTTCGTCAGCTCCTACAGTCAGGGCGTCATAAGAGAAGCCGTGTTACGGGAATTGAAACGCGGCGGTCAGATTTATTTTCTGCACAACGAGGTCGACACCATCGGCAACATGGCGGAAAAACTCGCCGAACTGTTGCCTGAAGCGCGCATCCGGGTCGCGCACGGGCAAATGGGTGAACGGGAACTGGAAGCCGTGATGCGTGATTTTTATCAGCAACGTTTCAATATTCTGCTGTGCACCACCATCATTGAGACAGGAATCGACATCCCTACGGCGAACACCATCATCATGAATCGCGCCGATCGTTTCGGGCTTGCCCAGTTGCATCAACTGCGCGGCCGTGTCGGACGCTCACACCATCAGGCTTATGCCTATCTGCTGGTGGATAGTCTGGATGGCTTAACAGTGCAGGCGAAAAAACGTCTGGAAGCAATTCAGGCGATGGAACAACTGGGTAGCGGTTTTTATCTTGCGATGCACGATCTGGAAATACGCGGCGCTGGCGAAGTGCTGGGTGAATCGCAAAGCGGCGAAATGCAGGAAATCGGTTTCTCGCTGTATACCGATATGCTTAATGCGGCAGTGACATCGCTGCGTCAGGGACATGAACCTGATATGGCGCATCCGCTGGGCGTCACTACCGAAATCAACCTGCATGCACCTGCCCTGCTGCCCGATGACTATTGCGGCGACATACATCAGCGCCTGGTGATCTACAAACGACTGGCCAATTGCAGCAGCCAGACTGATCTCGACAACATGCACCAGGAACTGATCGACCGCTTCGGTCTGTTGCCTGAAGCGGCTCAAACGCTGCTGGACAGTCATTTGTTGCGCATTGCCGCAAAACCGCTGGGTATCTGCAAAGTGGACGCCTCTGATGCTGCGATCCAGATTCAGTTCGTGCAAAATCCGCCGATAGACCCGATGAAGATCATCACGCTGATTCAGAGTAAACGTCACATCAGGATGATAGGACAGGACAAACTGCGCATTGAATTAAAGCATGAAGACTTAAAGCTGCGCGTGCTTGCGATCAGGAAGTTTTTCAGCGAATTGAAATAGACTGAATAACTTAACCAACAGTAATGAACACCAATTCAGTGAGGCTGACTTGTTTTTGGCAAGCGTCTTAGCGCTAGTTATTTTCGCGCCAGGTTCGGCTGAGGTTTCAGCGTAGCCATACCGGGGCAAATGACGGCATGCCCATGTCATTGATGGCTTTTCTCATATCGCGTGGCAATCCTTCGGTAGGGCTTGCCGAACAGGCATTCGACGACCTGACGCCCCTGATATGGCCAATAATCGCAGCCAATCGATTCGCCTTGGGCGGGATCACGGCTTTTATTTTCCGGCATTCCAACCAGGCCCTCCACTATGTCGTAAGTCTCGTCAGCCAAAACCGCCTTTGGAACGGCCCGGTGCTTTTTTTCCGCCCCGTTCTTCGCCAGTTAAATTTATGCTGCTCATGCCATTAAAAATGGCTAATCCGACCCGATTGGCAAAACCTCAACAGAACCTCGCATGAGGAGTTGCAACTCTCTGGCTTACCAACCGATGCCGGTTTTAACTCGCAGTCTTCCCAGATGGTAGATAGAAAAGAAGACGAAGCACAAGAGGTATTATCAACATTACAAAAAATGTTGTCTCTTGAACGCCAGGCGTGCGCTCTGCCACCTGGTGCAGCCTTTTTACGCCTGTATGCCCTATGCAGTCGGAAAAACATCCGTAATGGTCAAGCTGTGTTCTTTTGCCACCGTCTTAATGGCAGACCGTGCTTTTTTGATAAGAACATTGCGTTCGGCCTCGATAGCCGCATCCACGGCTTCACGCTTGGCGAGAAGTTCGGCAAGTTTGAATATATATTGACTCTTTGCACTCACAATGAAAATATTGTGAGGGTATTTATCCAACGCCTTGTTAATGGCGTTCAGTTGTTTGTTGAGTTCCTGCATGGCAGGAGTTTTTGGCAGGGCGCTGATTTTTTTCATTGAATTTCAGTCGGAAGTATCCTTCACGCGGTGAAGAGCCTAGGTTTTTCAAACAGTTGGAAGCGTAAACTAAACAATGAATCCAGCGCGTGCTTGTGCTTTACCCGTTGCATGCGGCAGATCGTGGTTAACCACAGCGCTTCCATGCAGCGCTGAACCGGGGTGTCGGGTGGCTACACCTTTCCTCGTTTGAAACAGACAAGGCTTCCGGCGTAAATTCCAGGCGCATCGTCATTTCGTGCCTTGATCATCGCAAATAAAAAATTATTACTGGAATCAATTACGAACACTAAACTTTTAAATTTATAGAGGCAACATTTGAAGCGCGATGAATGTAAAACAGGTTAAAGCAAAAAGCGCAGCACAGTAGCGTTATCAAAAGGCCAACCAAGCTCGGTATCATGATCCATTCTGCGTAATACCGGGATGCGCATGCCATATTTTTCAACCAAAACATCATCGTCACTGATGTCGATATGAACGGCTAATATCCCGGCACTTTTAAGCACTTCCTTTGCCTGATCGCACAGATGGCAAAATCTGGAGCCGTAGAGTTCAAGCTGCGCTTTCACGCGCGCAGACTCATGATAGCCCAGTTATGCTGTATCGCATACGCGTGCAGTGTTTCATCCGGATTCACCGCTACCGGGTTACTCACTTTGCACAACAGCGGTAAATCATTTAACGAATCGCTGTAAAAAGTACTCTGTGCAAAACTCTCCAGCGTCCAGTTGCGCGCGGCCAGCCAGTTGTTGAGTCGCGTGATTTTCCCCTCCCTAAAACACGGCACATCAGCAACACGCCCGGTAAATTCCCCGCACAAGTGTTCAGGCTCGGTGGCAATCAGGTGCTCGATACCAAATTCACGGGCAATGGGATAAGTTACAAAACTGTTGGTCGCCGTGATAATGACGCATACATCACCTGCCGCCAGATGCTGCCCTACCAGGTCACGCGCCGATGGAGTGATTATCGGCAAAATATTTTCCGCCATAAATTGCTGATGCCAGACATCCAGCGTCTTGCGGGAATGACGTGACAGAGGTTTTAACTGAAAATCCAGAAACTCCTGAATATCCAGCGTACCGGCCTTGTACTGATCGTAAAAAGTCTGATTCTTCAACTCAAACAATTCACGCTCGAGGATGCCTATGCGGATTAAAAATTGTGACCATTCGAAATCGCTGTCGCCGTTAAGCAGGGTATTGTCCAGATCAAATAAGGTAAGATTCATTTTATTTCGTCTTTTCCGTTCAAACGGAAATCTAATTGATTAAAGATAACTTCTTTCAGCATGGGAATAGAAGGCGCACGATGCACGCGCAGCGAATGTGTATCCAGCGCATCCAGCACCAGCAATAAACCGGGCAAATCCCGCCGCCCGTGACGCAACAGATAATGTATGATTTCAGGTGCCAGAGAAAACCCCCTGCCCCCCGCATATTGTATCAACGCCTGTGCCTTTTCGGCATCACTCAATCCCTGCACCTGATACACCAGTCCCCATCCCAGGCGGGTGCGCAAATCCGGACGCAAGTTCAAATGCAGCGGTGAACAACTGCCGCTCACCAGCAACATACTGCCGCTGTCGCGCATTTCGTTATACAAGTTAAACAGGGCTATCTGTGCTGCATCGTCGAGCGTATCAACATCATCCAGTGCCACAACTTCATGTGCATCGGGTACGACACCCCGCACATAGATGGCACTGCACTGTGTATTTTGAGCCGTGCTCACTGCGGCTTGCAGCAAATGACTCTTGCCGCTGCCTGTTGCCCCCCACAGATAAATTGCCCGGTCGCGGCTTTCACCTGACAAGGCCTGATGCAAGGCATAAAGCAGTTCACAATTACCACCCGCCACGAAATTATCGAAGGTAGGCCACCAATTCGGGCTGATATCAAGCAACAATTGTTTCATGGACTGGAATACATCCGGCTGGATAAATACCAGATACTGCCGTGACGCAGCGCGACCAGCAGAATCGCGGACATCGGCAAGGCCAGCAGTACACCAAAAAATCCGAACAATTGGCCAAAGGCCAGCAAGGAAAAAATCACGGCCAGCGGATGTAAACCGATGCGTTCACCCACCAGCCAGGGGGTAACCAGGGTGCCTTCGAGCAACTGCCCTGCACCGAAAACCGCCCAGACCCACAGGATGTTGGCAAAATCAGTGAATTGCATGACGGCCGCGAGCGTCGCCAGCAGCAGGCCGGTAATCATGCCAAGGTAAGGTATAAATACCAGCATCCCGGCGACAATGCCAATCGGCAGCGCAAACTCCAGACCTGTCAGCCACAAGGCGACGCTGTAAAATACACTCATCAGCAACATCACAGAAATCTGTCCGCGCAAAAATTCGGCCAGCACGCGATCGACTTCATCGCTTATTTCGCGAACCTTGGCATGCCAGTAACGGGGGATCAGCGTATCGAGTTTTGCGGCGATGATCTCTCCGTCGCGCATCAGATAGAACATTGCAACCGGCGTCAGCAACAAACTGATCAGTACCTCCAGAATTTTGCCGCCACTGCTGGATAGCCAGGGCAGCAATTCTTTGGCAACCCCGCCTGCACTTTGCCAGTGACTCATCAAAAAATCTTTCAGCGCGGTACTGTCCCATTGCAAATCAGCGCTAAACCAGACCTGCAACTTTGGCAACAGTTTGACATGCACGGTTTCGACAATATCGGGCAGGCGCACGATAAAAAGTGCAACTTCCTTTTCCAGCAGCGGCAGCATAATCAGCAGCAATCCTGCAAAAAGCAGCAGCATTACCAGCATTACCAGCACCACCGCCAGGGTACGCGGCATTTTCAGTGCACACAGACGCCGCACCAGCGGATTACAGATATAGGCCAGAATCGCTGCGGCCACAAAAGGCGTCAGAATAGGACTGAGCAAATACAACAACAGCAGCGCCATTGCAATCAACAGCGACCATTGCAAGGCAGCAAAACGGGAAGTTGTCATTTTTCGGAAGGAGTGGTCATTTCAGCGTCCATTCTACCTCAAGATGCCAGCCCGTCAATGTGCGCCGGCGTCAGCGGTGGCGGCGCTTCTCGTTTTAGGCGGATGAATCAGCCAGATAAATCCTGTTAACGCGATAAACAACAGCGCTGACAGCCAGGTAAGATCATTTGCCGCCAGTGTCGCCGCCTGCTGATTGATCAGATTATTAACGAAGCTCAGCGCCTGCTGCTGAGTCATGCCCATCTTAGTCAGCATGTTGAGCACAGCATCGCTCACCTGATTGGCAAAGTTAATATGTTCGGTCAGCACAGCATGATGCACGACACTTCGATTCTCCCAGTTGCTGGTATATATCGACGCGCCGAAACCGCCTGCCATGATACGCACGAAATTCGACAAGCCGGATGCCGCCGGAATCTTATCCGGGGTGAGTCCTGCAAAAATCAAAGTCATTAATGGCACAAAGAATGCCGCCATCGCAATTCCCTGAATCAAGGACGGAATCATAATGGTGACAAAATCCGCCTGCGTGGTGAATTGAGAACGCATCCACAAGATCAAAGCGAACACCCCAAAGGCCAGTGTGGCAAACAGACGCGGATCAACTTTGGCGATATTTTTACCCACCAGCGGCGACAACAGGATAGCCAGCAGCCCCACCGGCGCCAGCACGGCACCTGCCAGCGTCGCGGTATAGCCCATATCCTGTTGCAACCACTGCGGCAGCAGCACAACATTACCAAAAAATATCCCGTAACCCACTGACAGCGATAAGGTGCCCGACCAGAAATTGCGCTTCCTGAACAAACTGAGATCAACCACCGGATGCACATCGGTTAGCTCCCATACCAGAAAAAAGCAGAAAGTCACGAGCGAAATAATCGCCAGGGTGATGATCTGGGTGGAGTTAAACCAGTCCAGTTCGTTGCCCTTATCCAGCATGATTTGCAGCGCCCCTACCCAGACGATCAGCAGCGCCAGCCCGATGTAGTCGATCGGCACCTGACGCGTCGGCGTCTCCCGTTTGCGGTACAACGCCCAGGTGACCCCTGCTGCCAGAAGACCTATGGGAATATTAATATAGAAGATCCACGGCCAGGAAATATTATCGGTAATCCAGCCACCCAGCAAAGGGCCTGCCACAGGCGCTACCAGTGTGGTCATGGACCAGATGGTCAGCGCAAGTCCTGCTTTAGCCTTGGGATAACTGGACAACAGCAAAGACTGCGACAACGGAATCATCGGTCCTGCCACTGCGCCTTGTATCACGCGGAAAAAAATCAGCATACCGAGGCTGGTAGACATCCCGCACAAAAAAGAGGCGATGACAAATAACAGAATGCTGGATATGAATACCCGCACCGCACCAAACCGCTGCGTCAGGAATCCAGTCAGCGGCACCGCAATCGCGTTGGCCACGGCAAAAGAGGTGATAACCCAGGTGCCTTGGCTGATGCTCACCCCCAGATCACCGGACATAGCCGGGATTGAGACGTTGGCAATTGATACATCCAGTACGTTCATGAATGTCGCCAGCGCAAGTGCCATGCTGGCAACGACCAACATGGCGCCACGCATAGGTGGCATGGCAGCGGGGGCTGCGGCGGGATTAGCCATTATTTCCCAGATTACTGAATATAATCTTGCCTATCAAGACATCTGCCGCCTGTTCAGCACCACTGTAAACCCGGGTGTTTGAAGCAGTGCGCGGGGTTGAGGCATCGGACAGCACGGCACCAGTTGCATCAGATAAATCCACTGTTGCTTCCATCGACATACCCACACGCAAGGGATGCGCTGCCACCTCATTGGGATCGAGCGCAATCCGGACCGGTACGCGCTGCACCACCTTGATCCAGTTGCCGGTTGCATTCTGTGCCGGCAACAGCGCAAAAGCGGCCCCCGTCCCCGAAGCCACGCCTGAAACACGGCCATGATATTCTACTTTATTGCCATAAATATCCGCGATCAGCGCGACCGGCTGCCCTATTCTGATATTGCGCAATTGAGCTTCCTTGTAATTGGCCTCCACCCAAATCTGTTTCAGCGGAATGATGGTCATCATCGGCATACCGACCGCCACACGCTGCCCCAACTGCACGGCGCGACGACCTACATAACCATCAACAGGCGCCTGTACCGCATTGCGATGCAAATCAAGGTAGGCCAGTTTGAGCCTTGCCGCAGCAGCCAGCACCCGCGGATGATTGCGCACACTGATCCCGCCGGTTAGCGCCTGACTGCCCTGCAATTGCTGCTGTGCAGTATCCAGGGCTGCGTTCAGCGCCGCAACATGACTGCCGGCGACTTCAAGCGCGGTTTGCGCATGCTGCAAATCTTCCTGCGACACGGCACCGGTCGCTATCAAAGGCTGGCGACGCGCAAAATCGGTTTTAGCATTACGCAAATCAATATGCGCCTGATCCAGTTCCGCATGATGCTGTACAAGACTTGCCGCCAGACCGGCATTCGCCGTATACAGCGTATGCACCTCGCGCACGGTTTGTGCCAGCTGTGACTCAGCCTCCTGCAAGGCCACTTGGGCATTGCTGCTGTCCAGCGTCACCAGCACTTCACCCGCGCGCACAAAATCGGTTTCATTCACCGCAATCGCCACCGCCGTACCGGCAACTTGCGGCGTAATCTGCACGATATTACCAGCCACATAAGCATCATCGCTATATTCATAATGCCGGCTGTGCATGTACCAATACAGCGCATAGCCGATAGCGGTTACAACAAAGAAAATTGTCAGTCTCAGCAACCATTTTTTACGTTGTGCCTGCGCTTGTTCACTCATTTTATTATCCTTTAATCATAACAGGCGCGGTATAACCGCCACCCAATGCCAACATCAGCCCGACATCCACATCAAATACCCGTGCCTGTAAATCGGTCCTCACCGCCTGTTGCTGCAGCAGCGCATCATTTACCGCCAGCACGCCGAAATAATTACTGATGCCCGCCTGATAGCGCTGTTTTGCCAGTTCAAAAGCGCCATTTAATTGCTTGACCACCTGCTGCTGTTGCTGCAATTGCGTCTGCAACGCCCGCTTTGAAGACAGTTGATCCGCCACTTGCTGCAAGGCATTCAACACGGTTACATTGTAGCTTTCAATGGCCGCATCCGCCTGAGCGGACTGCCCCTGCAACCGGGCACGCAACCTTCCCGCATCAAAAACCGGCAAACTCAGCGCAGGTCCGGCACCCAATGTCCGGCTATCCATCTTCAGCCATTGCGCCAGACCGATAGACTCGAAACCGGCAAAGGCTGTCAGGTTAATATTCGGGTAAAAATCCGCACGCGCCGCCTTGACCTCTTGCAACTGCCCCTCCACCCGCCAGCGCGCAGCCACCACATCCGCACGGTGTCCGAGCAATCCCGCCGGCAAATTATCCGGCAGATTAAATTGGCTTTGTTCCGGCAGATGCGCTATCAGCTGTTCAGTTTCTGAAGGTTCCGCACCTGTCAGCACGGCCAGGGCATGTCGGGCCATATCAACCTGTTCAATCAGAGCCGCCAGTTCACGGCGCACCTTAAGCGGCTCCGCCTCCGTTTGTCTTTCCAGTAGCGTATTGTCGAGCCCGGCCGCCACACGCTGCCTTGTCAGTTCTGCACGATGCAAGCTTAACTGCAACAATTGCTGCTTAATCTGCTGCTGTTCCTGCAGGCGGGCCAGAGCGAAATATTGCGTCGCGACAGTGCCCGCCAGCACCACCTTTGCCGCTTGAATATCCGCCTCGTCTGCGCGCACCTGCCCGATTGCCGCATCAAGCGCTGCCCGTTGCCGGCCAAACCAGTCAATCTGCCAACCTGCGGCAATACTGGTCGAACTCATCGTTACCGTACTGCCACCCAGTGGCGGAGGATAAATGCTGTTTGCGCTCAGATGCTCACGCGTCGATTGCACGCCGGCATTGACTTGAGGATAACGCGTGCTGTCCACCGCTGCTTGCAGTGCCTGTGCGCCTGCTATCCGGGTTTGCACCACTTTCAGACTGTAATTACGAGCAAGCGCCTGTTCAATCAATTTATCCAGCTGAACATCAGCAAACCCGCTCCACCAGTGCTGCTGCGGAAAAACATCAACCGCCGCCTTGAGCGTTTTTGGCACGAGCATGAATGAGCCGGGCTTAATATCAGCATGACTGGCACAACCCGACAGCAGCATCGCGCCTAATATAGCCCCTTTAAATTTTGCAGCACTCATTTCATCTCCTGCAGACCGTTTTCGGTAAAACGCTTAAGCATATTTTTGAATAGTTCAAACTCTGCCACGCTAAATCCTTGCAAATGTTGATTCAGCACGCCCACCAGATGTGCCGGAATTTGTTTGGTAATTTCCTGTCCGGCTGCCGTTAATTCCACATGCACCACCCGCCGGTCCTCCTGACTGCGTACCCGGCATACAAGCCCTTTTCCTTCCAGCCTGTCGAGCATGCGCGTCATCGCACCGCAATCACTGTAGCTCGCGCGCGCGCATCCGGCTACCGTATTGCATGCGCCTTTTGCGATCAACAACAAAGGCCCCCACTGCATACCGGTCAGATCCAGTGTTTGCATTTCGCTGTCAATATTCTTAAACAGCGCTTGCCAGGCTCCACGCATCAGATAACCTACCGACTCGGAGGGGGTATAAGTTTCTTCACTGTAAAATTCATCCATCGCACACCTCTTAAGGATTTTCCGCAATTTATCTGCCTAGGCAAAAATTGTCAAGGCATATATTATTACGCAGCTTACTGAAAATACCCGGGCATAAATTGCGCTCAGGAAGATAGTGTCCTTAGCAGGCGTTTTCCAAATCAGCGCTTTCCTGCTAAAACGAGAATCCGTGCAGGCTTCAGTCTTCAGGCATAAAAATACATAAAAGCTTATGCTTCACGTGCTAAAGTCAAGCCGCCCCCACTCAAAATACAAATATGACCATATTAGCCCAACTCCATGCCGATATTGACAGGCGCGTACAAACCATTCGGGCAGATCGGGCCGATTGGCTGTGCGGCAAGGGATGCGATCATTGTTGCCGGCAGCTGGCCGATATCCCTCAGCTCACTCTGCCAGAATGGAACTTGCTGCGGGAGGGTTTGACAATGCTGCCGCAGCAGCGACTTGAGGAAATCGGCAGCAACATAGCCGCCTTGGGCCGCAACCCGGCGCGCCCTGTCACTTGTCCCGTGCTGGAGCTGACTACCGGCAGCTGCCCTGTCTACCTTCAGCGCCCGGTGGCGTGCCGCACCTACGGCTTTTATGTGCAGCGGGACAAAGGGCTTTATTGCCACGAGATTGAATCGCAGGTGGCAGCCGGCAGTTTGCCCGACGTGGTCTGGGGCAATCACGACGCCATAAATCAGCAACTCGGTGGCCTAGGCGAAATCCGTGCTTTGACCGAGTGGTTTGCAGCCTGGATCACAACATGTGAGCCGGTTCAGGCGTAAATACAGACCTCGGGTGAGATTAAAGCTTGAAATCCGCCAGACAATCAGCCAGCTTATCATCCCTTCGCAACATACCCGAAGGCCGTGATGTTTGCCGGCTTGCAATCAGACTGACTTTCTTTACCGGCGCATATCCGTTATTTACTAAAACGTGCAGAGCACTTCAGCATTTAAGCGGCATAAAGCGGCCAGCGCTTGAGGTCTGCTGTTACAAACGACACGAAATACTAAAAAAACGGGGAATAACTTGGTAGATTCACGCAGAGTGGTTCTGTTTACTGCCGTAGAGTGGTAGACTTTGCCCCTAGCAGCGCAAGCTCCATTATTAACGAATACTTACCAAAGGGATTAACATGAACAGAAAAGAATTGATTGATGCACTGGCCGCTAAAACAGGCAGCACAAAAATAGCCGCAGAGCAAAACATTGCCGCGCTGATCGAAGTTATTAGTGAAACATTGTCTAAAGGCGACAGCATTGCTTTAGTGGGTTTTGGTACATTTGAAGTACGTGAACGCACTGCCCGTATCGGTCGCAACCCTAAAACCGGTGCAGAATTGAATATTGCGGCATCCAAAGTACCTGCGTTCAAGCCAGGTGCCACGCTTAAAGCAGCCGTTAACGGCAAGTAATTCCGCTCACCGACCCCTGTTGCGGGTCGGTACAGCAGTCTTTTTACGCTTTTGTGCCGTTGCGCTGATTCTCTGCTGTAATTTCAGCCAGCTTGAGCGTTTGCCACGGTTTTATTTGCTCCCAACTGAAACGCCACTCCCAGCTCCCGTCCATCCTGCCCGGATAATTCATCCGGTGATTGCCATCCAGACAAAGCACATCCTGCATAGGATAAATGACCGTATTGGCAACCGAGGCGGACAGCAAACTGATCAGGTCCCAGGGCACGTCAATCTGATCACTTTTCAGATATTCACGGACAAATAATTTTACCTTTTCCGGTGCGCTATTCCACCAGCCTATCAGCGTATCATTGTCGTGAGTTCCGGTATAGGCCACCACATTGGCAATATAATTATGCGGTAAAAAATAATTCGTCATATCTTCAGCAAAGGCAAATTGCAAGATTCGCATTCCCGGCAGACCGAACTGATCCCTGAGGGCAACCACATCCGGTGTAATAACACCCAGATCTTCAGCAATAACCGGTAAATCGGGAAATACACGGGCAATGGCTGCAAAAAGTTTTTCACCCGGACCCGGCATCCACCGCCCATTAATGGCCGTCGTCTCGCTGGCCGGAACTTCCCAGTAAGCGGCGAACCCCCTGAAATGATCTATACGCACCTGATCAAAATTGCTCAGGGCATAATGCATACGTTTTAACCACCAGGCATAGCCTGTTGCTTCATGAACATCCCAGCGATAATGCGGATTACCCCACAACTGCCCGGTTTCGCTGAAATAATCCGGCGGCACACCGGCAACGACGGACGGATTACCGGTTTCATCCAGTTCAAATAATTCAGGGTGCGCCCACACGTCAGCGCTTTGCAACGCGACAAAGATCGGTACATCGCCTATCAGCCTGATACCGCGTTGATTCGCGTATTTTTTAAGTTTCGCCCATTGACGCGAAAAACACCATTGGCAAAATTTCCAGAAATTGACTTCAATTGAACATTCCGCCTCCAGTTCAATCAAGGCCTGCACCTCCCGACGGGCCAAGGCCTGCGGCCACGAATGCCAACTCCGGCCTTGCTGTTGTTCAGAAATTGTCATGAAGTGCGCATAATCTTCCAGCCACTCACATTCGACCAGACAAAAATCAGCATAAATATCCTGCTGCTTGCCGGAGGCGAAAAAATGACGCGCGGCACGACGCAAGCGTTCCAGCCTGAACGGGGCTTGTAAGGCGAAATCAACCCGCTGGTTACTAAAGGCCGCATCAGGGATCAAATCCTCCTGTGTCAGCCAGCCTTGCCCTGCCAACTCAGCCAAATCTATCAGCAAGACATTCCCGGCAAAAGCCGAACTGCTCATATAGGGTGAATTGCCGGGGCCTATTTCACCCAGTGGTAACATCTGCCACCAGGTTTGTCCGGCATCCGCCAACCAGTCTATAAACAAATAGGCGTTAACCCCGAAATCCCCTGCGCCAAAGGCACCGGGCAAGGAGGTGGGGTGTAGCAAAATACCGCTGGCACGATCATGTATCATAATAATTTGCTTATATTATTGTTTAATCCGCGAACAAGAATCTGCCACAAGCTAAACAAGGAAAAGGTTCAGTAAACATCAACTTGCAAACACACAGAGCAGGAAAAAACCGGCAACCCAATTTACCGCCGGGGTACTGGCTAAAATTTTTCGATTAACTTTCCGCGCAGCTGGTGAATTTGCGAGTGATTGCGCCAAAGCAGTATCCCCGCATGAAGCTTCACCTGGAAAATTCCTAGCTTTTTTCTGCAGTTGCGCGGCGCATTGCACCTTCGACGCCGGTAGGCCCGAGTGAACCACGACTGACCGGGTCAGCCAAACTGAGCGGCGCTGATAATTTCAGCAAACGGTACAACTCAGTCAAATTGTGCCGGTACAAACGATCAAAACTGGCAACTGAATTGGCCGGATTATAATCACCAAACCACCAGAACCAATCTGAACTTTCGCAAGAACAAAGCTGTTTATCGGCAGCATCCCGCTCAGATTGACTCAGTCTTCCGCTGGACAATACCATGTCATAACTTTGCTTGGCGGCGCACAGCAAATCCCAGGCGCGATTTTTGTCTTCACTGCCTATCCAGGTCGAGAAACTGCCATACACCCAGCTACCGGCAGAAATCGTCGCCAGGCTTCCGGTGCGGGCGATATCCGGGCGGGTAGACTTGATAAAGTCGGCGTAAGTAGTGGTACGAATCTCGGCACGCACTTCCAGCTGTGCATATAACTCATCCAGGAAATAAAAACCGTTATAGGGATAGTATTCCCAGGCATTTTCTCCATCCAGTATCACACTGACCACCGGCGTCTCTTCGGATTTTTCAGAAATATCAAGCAACTGCTCAATAAAATGATTGGCCGCATCTTTACCATGCCAGCGTGAATATTCAAAGCCGATTAAATCGGACAGATGATCGTCGCGGAAAAAGCATTGCAGGCCGTCGGCACCTTTTTCAAGCCGGTACGGACGATACAAGTATTCGCTACGGTCTGTCACCTGCTGATTGGAGCTGTGTATACTGTTGGTCAGAACGCCTTCACCGCTGGCAGCCCAGGCACAACCTTGCTCCGCAAATATTTCCAGTGTTTCCACCGAAATTGCGCCTTCAGCCGGCCACATACCGACAGGTTCAGCGCCAAAACGGGCCTTGTGACTTTGCTTTGCCAGTTGAATATGCCGGGATACCCGCAACCGCCCCTTCGGGTAATGCAGCGCTTTGGGCAAAGGGGCGTCCGGCATTGCTTCTTTTGTGCTGTTAAAATCAATCAACAGCGGCGCTAGCGGATGATAATGCGGTGTGGCTGAAATTTCGATTTGCCCTGATTCGGCGAGTTTGCGATAGCGTGGAATAATCCCGCTGGTCAACTCACCAATCAGATCAAATAACTGCTTCCTGTCCGCAAAATTAAAGCCCTCAGCCTTGGTCATCAGACTCGCCACCAGCTCGTTCTCGCGACGTACACTCTCCCCGCACCAGGCCAGGTGATACCAGACAAGCAAATCAGCCATGTACTGTCCTGACAAATAAGTCAATGCAGCATCGCCCTCAGCCCGCAACAGTTGAAACAAATCCCAAAGTCGCGTGTAAACAGGATAAGGCGCAATCATCTTGGTGTGACTACTGCGAAAACAGGCATCCAGCGTTAACTGTCTATCACCTTCAGATAACTCGCACGAATCAGCATGGACCAACAGACGCAGCAAAGGGTCACGGATCTTGCCGGTCGCAAACTGCTCGGTATAGTCCTCCAGTTGATCGAGCAGCACCGGCACGAAGTTCAATACCACATGCACCCCGGGGTGACGTTCAAGGTGATAGGCCATATCGGTATAATCCTTGATGGCGTGCAAATAAACCCAGGGCAATACGAAATCACCGGTTGCATAATCACGATAATCCGGCTGATGCATATGCCAGAGAAAGACTAAATCCAGAGATTTTTTCATCAAAAATTGCCGCCGTTTAGCAGTTGGGATAATTGAACTGACGGGCGTTGCGTCTGCAACTGCCCGTTATAAAATGATTAACGAATACTGTGTACGATCTGGCCTAACATTTCAGGCGTAACCAGCGTGATGCCATTTTCGCTGACATGAAAACGTTTACGGTCAGCTTCAATATTGATGCCGATTTCCATACCATCCGGAATTTTGCAGTTTTTATCAACGATGACACGTTTCAATACCACGTGCCGGCCGACATCCACATTAGGCAACAGTACCGAATCTTCAATGGACGAATAGCTGTTGACGCGCACATCAGAAAACAGCAGCGAACGTTTGACAACAGAACCGCTGACGATGCAACCGCCGGACACCAGTGAATCAACCGCATAACCACGGCGGTCATCTTCATCAAACACAAATTTGGCTGGCGGCAATTGTTCCTGATAGGTCCAGATCGGCCATTCCTGATCATACATATTCAGATCCGGGATCACTTTGGTCATTTCCATACTGGCTTCCCAATAGGAATCAATAGTACCCACATCGCGCCAATACGGCTTCTTGCCCTCCTCCATTCCCACACAGCTTTGATCAAAGCCTTGTGCGAAGACACGATATTTTTCCACCATATGCGGAATCATATCCTTGCCAAAATCATGCGTAGAGTTTGGATTATCCGCATCCCTGATCAACTGCTCAATCAAAAATTGCGTATTGAACACATAGATGCCCATGCTGGCCAGCGATTTTTCAGGTTTTCCGGGAATGGCAGGCGGATTCACCGGCTTCTCGACAAATTCAACCACGCGAGACTCATCGTTCACGCCCATCACACCAAATGCAGATGCTTCTGCTATCGGAACCTGAAGGCAAGCCACCGTCATGTCAGCCTTTTTTTCCACATGGTAGGCCAGCAGTTTACCGTAATCCATCTTGTAAATATGATCGCCTGCCAGTACCACGATAAAGTCGCACTTAGAGCCGCGTATGATATCCAGATTCTGGAATACGGCATCAGCTGTACCGCGATACCATTGATCTTCGCTGACGCGTTGCTGCGCGGGCAGCAAATCCAGATATTCGCCAAATTGGCCATTCAAAAATGACCAGCCGCGCTGAATATGTTGAATCAGGCTGTGGGATTTGTATTGTGTTGCAACGCCGATACGGCGTATTCCTGAGTTAACGCAGTTTGACAACACAAAATCGATGATGCGAAATTTACCGCCAAAAGGGACGGCAGGTTTCGCACGCCAGTTGGTCAAATCATGCAGGCGACTGCCACGGCCACCGGCCAGCACCATCGCGTAGGTATTTTTGGTTAAACGACTAACAAAACGTAGTTCAGAATCGCCAACTGCCACATGGTATTTCTTGGTCAGATAACCCAATTCAACATTCATCTTTTCCTCCTCCTATCTCACATTTACCCCAATAGACAGGGGCATTATCGTTTACAATTACTGCACGACACAAGAACTAATGAGGAAATATAGTGAATATGTTAATCGTATCTTTGTTGCAAGCCAGACTCCATGATCCTTTCGCCTTGCTTGGCCTCCATCGTGAGGGCGATGTTTGGGTTATTCGCTTTTATGAACCCCATGCAACACAAGTTACGCTGCTGCAAAACAGCGAAGAATTCAAGAAAACGCATCCGGACGGTCTGTTCGAATGGCGTGGCATCACTGAACCCGCGCGCCCCTATCAACTTCACGTCAGCGAAGGTTTAGTGTCCAGAAACATATACGACCCCTACCAGTTTCCTGCGAACCTGACCGAACAGGATTTACATCTGTTCAATGAAGGCAATCTGCATCAGAGCTACCGCATGTTAGGTTCCCATGCAATCGAGATCGACGGCGTTCAAGGCGTGCGTTTTGCTGTGTGGGCACCGAATGCTGAGCGCGTCAGTGTGATCGGTGAATTCAACAACTGGGACGGACGCATGTATCCGATGCGCCTGCATGGCTCCTCCGGCGTATGGGAGATTTTCATTCCCCAAATCAGACAACATGCCTTGTATCGCTACGAGATCCGCAATCGCGAGACCGGCAACATCCTGACCAAGACCGACCCTTATGCACAGGGCTACGAATTACGTCCGGGCACTGCAGCCCTTGCCGCAATAGCCCAACAGCACCAATGGAACGACAGTGCATGGCTGGCAAAACGCAGCCAGTGGGACTGGTTGCACAGCCCGGTCAACATCTATGAACTTCACCCGGGCTCCTGGAAATGCCATCCGGACGGACGCTTCTACAGCTATAGTGAACTGGCCCGCGATCTGGTTCCTTATGTTAAAGGAATGGGCTATACGCATGTCGAATTCATGCCCGTCACTGAACATCCGCTGGATGAATCCTGGGGCTATCAATGCACCGGTTATTTTGCACCCAGCAGCCGCTTCGGCTCACCGGACGAATTGCGTCAGCTGATCGATGCTTTCCATCAGGCCGATATCGGGGTTTTCCTCGATTGGGTGCCAGCCCACTTCCCTCAGGACAGCTGGGCACTGGCGCGCTTTGACGGTACGGCGCTGTTTGAACATGAAGATCCGCGCCTGGGCTTCCATCAGGACTGGGGCACGCATATTTTCAACTTCGGTCGCAACGAAGTTAAAAGCTTTTTGCTATCCAGTGCCCACTACTGGATGTCCGAGTTTCATTTCGACGGCCTGCGCGTCGACGCGGTCGCCTCGATGTTATATCTTGACTATTCCCGCCGTGCCGGTGAATGGATACCAAACAAATACGGCGGTCGTGAAAATCTGGAAGCTGTCGATTTTCTGCGCGAAATGAACATAATGGTACACGAAGATTTTCCCGGTGCGCTGACCATGGCTGAAGAATCTACCGCCTGGCCGGGTGTTTCACGCCCGGTTTATCTGGGTGGACTGGGTTTCTCGATGAAGTGGAACATGGGCTGGATGAATGACACGCTGGCTTACTTTGAACACGAACCGGTACATCGCCGCTACCATCACAACCAGCTCACCTTCGGCCAGATCTACGCCTATAGTGAAAACTTCATCATGCCATTTTCACATGATGAAGTGGTGCATGGCAAAGGTTCGCTACTCTCCAAAATGCCGGGCGATGCCTGGCAGAAATTTGCCAACCTGCGCCTGTTACTGATATATCAAATGACCAGTCCGGGCAAAAAGCTCAACTTCATGGGCAATGAAATTGCGCAAGGACGCGAATGGCAATCGAAATGGGAGCTGGAATGGTGGCAATTGGGTGAAGAATATCATCGCGGCATGCAAAATCTGACCCATGATTTAAATGAACTGTATCGCACCCTGCCTGCGCTGTATGAATTGGACTTTGAATCAGCCGGTTTTTCCTGGATAGACTGCAATGATGCTGAAAAATCCGTGCTGTCCTACCAGCGTTGCGCGCGTGACGGTTCAAATGCCATAGTGGCACTTAACTTGACCCCTCTGCCGCGTCAGCACTATCGAATCGGCCTGCCAGCACCAGGCAACTATCGCGAAGCCATGAACAGCGATTCCACCTATTACGCCGGCAGCAATCTGGGCAATGCGGGACTGATACAGGCAGAAGCATTTCCCTGGATGGGACTACCTTTCTCTGCTGAAATTTCTTTGCCCCCACTGGCAGGCGTGATTCTGGTACACGAGGCGTAAAACAGCCCTCTCCCTATGACGGGAGGGAAATCATGCCGAAACCCTTCTTCTTTAACATCGCATCCGTCAGTTGAAATTGATTTGAGATAATCACCATGTCAAAACTTACTTTATCCACTGCATGGCAGGCACTGAGTGTGCATTATGCCGCCATTGAACCACTACAGATGCGTCAGCTATTCTCCGATGATGCCACACGTTTCAATAAATTTTCGCTTAAGTTCGGCTCATTGCTGCTGGATTATTCAAAGAACCGCGTCACAGAAGAGACCATGCAACTGCTGTTCGCTTTAGCCGAACAGTCGGATCTTGGCGCTTACATTGAACGACAGTTCACCGGCGAGAAGCTCAACAACACCGAAAATCGCGCCGTGCTGCATACCGCCCTGCGCAACCGCTCGGATCGTCCTGTATATGTAAATGGCACGGACGTCATGCCTGATGTAAGGCGGGTATTGGCACTGATGCGAACCTTTTCGGACGAGGTGCGCAGCGGTGCATATTTGGGTTACACGGGCAGCAAGATTACCGACATCGTTAATATCGGTATCGGCGGCTCTGATTTAGGCCCGTTAATGGTTTGTGAAGCGCTTAAATCCTACGCAACACCGGCACTGCATGTGCATTTCATCTCCAATGTGGACGCGACGCAACTGACCGAAACACTGAAGCAACTGAATGCCGCCAGCACGTTGTTCATCGTCAGTTCAAAAACCTTCACGACCCAGGAAACCATTACCAATGCACGCACCGCGCGCGCCTGGCTGATCGCTCAACTGGGTGAGGAAGCCGCCGTTGCCAGACACTTCGCTGCCGTCTCGACTAATCTCAAGGCAACTGCAGATTTTGGCATCAATCCCGACAACGTATTTGAATTCTGGGACTGGGTAGGCGGGCGTTATTCGCTATGGTCCGCGATCGGCATGCCTATCGCGCTGTACATCGGCATGGATAAATTTGAAGCGTTGCTAACCGGCGCGTATGAGATGGATGAACATTTCCGCACTGCACCGCTACATCAGAACATACCCGTGATCATGGGCATGCTGGGCATCTGGTATGGCAATTTTTTCGGCGCAGGCTCCAATACTGTACTGCCCTATGATCAGTATTTGCACCGCTTCCCGGCTTATTTGCAACAACTGGATATGGAGAGTAACGGCAAGCGCGTGGATCGCTGCGGTATACCTGTCGATTACGATACCGGCATGGTGGTATGGGGAGAACCCGGAACCAACGGTCAGCATGCCTTTTACCAGTTGATCCATCAGGGCACACGCATGATTCCGGCAGATTTTCTAGCGCCACTGCATAGCCGGAATCCCGTCGGGGAACATCATGCCATCCTGCTTGCCAATTGCTTTGCACAGAGCGAAGCTCTGATGATAGGCAAAACAGCCGAAGAGGCACGTGCAGAATTGCAAGGGAGGGATGATGCGCAACTTGAAGCCTTATTGCCGCACAAGGTTTTTCCGGGTAACAAGCCGACCAACACACTGCTGTTTGATCATCTTGATCCGCATACGCTCGGCATGCTGATTGCGCTGTATGAGCAAAAAGTATTCGTACAGGGTATCGTCTGGAACATCAACTCCTTCGACCAGTGGGGCGTGGAACTGGGCAAACAACTGGCGGCCAAAATTCTGCCCGAATTGCAAGGAGATACCGCCAAAGCCCAGCACGATCATTCAACCACCAATCTGATCGATTATTACAGGAAAAACAGGTAGTTGGATAATGGATAATGGATAATTATCCAC
>CAIWRI010000041.1 GCA_903915035.1 uncultured Nitrosomonadales bacterium
CCCCATTGATAGCTGTGTCTGAATCATTGTTCTCTCTTCGATACTCAACTGCTTGTAAATTTTTCCCATGCAACATTCTCCTCTAAAAATGTTGCACTTGGTTTTTGAGCGCACCCTCCTTAATTTACAATGCACGTCGCATTAAATATTGATCCGGACTGTCAGTTGCATGTTGCGAAACATCAGACCGGCACTGACCACGCCACGCCATCCATTTTTTTCACCGAAATCAGCGGCGGAGCTATGTTTTCCAGTGAATGCGTCATAAAACTGTTGAACACATCAACGCCTAAAGCGGGATCAATGCGTGTGAGTACTTCATCCAAACGAGCAAGTTCATCGAATGGCTGTAAACGATGGCTGCTATTCATGATGCTTCTCCTTCTCAGGATCAATCAGTTAAATTGTCTGAATATTTGCGACTTGCCGGCCTATAAATCCTTGCGCCAAGTCAAAGCTGATTTTCTGGCCTTCCTTGAGTGACTCGAA
Source organism: uncultured Nitrosomonadales bacterium (assembly GCA_903915035.1). Lineage (GTDB taxonomy): Bacteria > Pseudomonadota > Gammaproteobacteria > Burkholderiales > Gallionellaceae > Gallionella. Next base: position 490 of record CAIWRI010000041.1, read on the forward strand.
ACCGCCCATGTAGATGGCGGAAAAATGCGCTAACAGATCAGTACTGTCATCATCCGGCGTAATGTAGCCAAACCTCTTTGTGTCTTTAAGCCATTTCACTGTACCTGTTGCCATGTTGCTGTCCCTCTGCTGCTCAACAGGGAAGGGTCTCCCCCTCCTTCTGAATTTATGATATGGCCACCTCAATGGCCTTGGGTTTATTCTTTGCCTGCTCTGATTTGGGCAGGGTGACGCAAATCAAACCATCCTTGAATTCAGCTTTGATAGCGGATTCATCAGCGTCATCAGGCAGACGAAAACTGCGCATGAAGCTGCCATAGGAACGTTCAATGCGATGATATTTTTCGTCTTTGTCCTCTTTTTCCTGTTTGCGTTCACCCCGCATCGTGAGCATGCCGTCCTCAATGGTGACTTTGACGTCTTCTTTTTTGACGCCGGGAATTTCACCTTTTATTACATAAGCGGCATCGGTTTCACTGATATCGACGATAGGTGCCCAATCTGTCACCATTTCCTGCACGATGTCAGCTTTGACAGGCAGCCTGCCGAACAGGCTGTTCAAACGGTTGCTGACATCTTCAAGCTCCCTGAAGGGATTCCATTTAACCAAATTCATGATAGTGCTCCTTGTCTGGATGCTTCAAAACAATCTTTACGCCAGCTGCAGCCGCTCTGGTCGCATTCGCCGGCAAGCGCCGTCGCAAAGCAGTCGAAATTCCCTTCGCCCAGCTGTATCGATTTGATCAGCTCAGTTTTACTTTGTTTTCCGGGATGAATGCTGTGTGATTTTGTTATCGTGCGCACTTCCTGAATATCCATAATATTTCTCCTCATTAATCTGGATGAAGAAAGTAATTTATTCGCTGCAAGTACCGGTATGACAGAGTCAATTGATGGCCCTTAACGGTTGCTTACTGTGCCATACAGCGCAAGGGATAACTATCGGATGCGGCTGATTTTAAGTGGGAAGTTATATGGAGTATTAGCAGGATTTTCCCGATAAATATCATCAAGATGGACTGAAAGGATGTTTTATCAACGGAATGAAATTTTTTGCTTATACTGCAGGCTGAGTGCGATTTACATTAACCGGCGAGGATTATCATGAACGACAAAATTCACCAGATACTGGCTCAGATCAGCGTGCTTGAAGATGATTTGCAAACTGCCGTTGAAGAACAGCAGGCGCAGTTGCGCTACCGGTTCGAGGGACGGCGCGTTATTTTCGAACAGGCTATCCGGGATGCGCAGCGCAAAGCCAGAATGGGAATTTTAAAATGGTTTTCGTCCGTCCGTCCGCTGAATTATTTCACTGCACCTGTCATCTACGGCATGATCGTGCCGATGGTTTTACTGGATTTGTCTGTCAGTTTTTACCAGTTCACTTGTTTTCCGATCTACAAGATCGCCAGGGTACAGCGCAAAAAGTACATCGTGCTGGATCATCAGCATCTGGCTTATCTGAATTTGATTGAAAAACTCGATTGCATGTATTGTTCTTATGCTGTCGGTCTGATTGCTTACACTCAGGAAATCACGGCACGCACTGAACAATACTTTTGTCCGATAAAACATGCCCGCAAAATACTAGGGGCTCATGGCAGGTATAAACATTTTTTAGATTATGGCGAGATGAGCGATTTTCATGCCAGGCTCGACAAATTCAGGGAAAACCTTAGTGATGAAAAATAATATGACGGGCAGATATTGACGTGCCCTGTTTCATTTTCAAGCACACCTTTGTTCATGTCGTTCTTGTTGAAGGCTGTATCAACCCGTTGTTAAGCGGATGACTCAATAACAACGCGTTTGCTGAGCGTTGAATTTATACTCATGACAGTATAAAAATAGTTGCTTATTCAGCCACCTTGCCGCGCAGCGTTTTCAGGTCGCCGCGCCGGGTTTTGCCTTCCAGACGTTTTTTCTTCGAACTTCTGGTAGGCTTAGTCGCCGTGCGTTTTTTAGCGGTGTATCCCGCGCTAATGATCAAGGCCTGAAGGCGGGACAAGGCATCCTGGCGATTCTTTTCCTGCGTGCGGTAACGCTGCGCCTTGAGGATGATCACATCGTCATTAGAGATGCGCCGGTCGGGCAATAGCCGGAGCTTTTCCTTATACGCTTCGGGCAAGGACGACGCGTTGATGTCGAAGCGCAGGTGAATTGCGGTTGATACCTTGTTGACGTTTTGTCCGCCCGCGCCCTGAGCGCGAATGGCGTTCAACTCAATCTCGGATTCCGGAATGTCGATGTCGCTGTTAATTCGCATGCTTATCGGTTCAGCAGCTGCTTTAAATAGATGCCGGTGACGCTTTTCTTGTTTTTGGCAATCTCCTGCGGTGAGCCTTCTGCAATGATCTGCCCGCCGCTATCCCCCCCTTCAGGCCCCAGATCGATCACCCAGTCAGCGGTCTTGATCACGTCCAGATTGTGTTCGATGACCACCAGCGTATTGCCCTGATCGCGCAATTTATGGATCACGCGCAGCAGCAGCGCAATGTCATGGAAATGCAGGCCGGTAGTCGGTTCATCCAGAATATACAAGGTACGGCCTGTGTCGCGTTTTGATAGTTCCAGCGAAAGCTTGACGCGCTGCGCTTCGCCGCCCGACAAGGTGGTAGCCGACTGCCCCAGCGTGATGTAGCCTAAACCCACGTCAAGCAGGGTCTGGAGTTTGCGGGCGATGACAGGTACTGCTTTGAAAAATTCATGTGCCGCCTCGACCGTCAGCTGCAAAATCTGCTGGATGCCTTTGCCCTTGTAGTGAATTTCCAGGGTTTCCCTGTTGTAACGCATGCCGTGGCAGACATCGCAGGGCACATAAATGTCCGGCATGAAGTGCATTTCGACCTTGATCACGCCATCGCCCTGACAGGACTCACAGCGACCTCCCTTGACGTTGAACGAGAATCTGCCCGGCCCGTAGCCGCGTTCACGTGAAGCCGGCACCCCTGCAAACAAGTCGCGGATCGGGGTGAACAGACCGGTGTAGGTGGCCGGATTGGAGCGCGGCGTCCGTCCGATAGGGGATTGATCGACATTGATTACCTTGTCGAAAAACTCCAGTCCGGAAATCTCGCTATAAGGCGCAGGTTCGGTATTGCTGCGATACAGATGTTGCGAGACGGCAGGGAACAAGGTGTCATTAATCAGCGTGGATTTTCCGGAACCGGATACGCCGGTCACGCAAATCAGCAATCCGACCGGCAGGTTCAGCGTGACATTTTTCAGATTATTGCCAGAGGCACCCACAATGTTCAACATGCGCTCAGGATCAGGTTCTAAGCGTTTGGAGGGCATCGGTATTTGCAGGCGTCCGGTCAGATAATCTCCGGTCAGGGATTCTTTATTTGCGCAGATTTCTTCCGGCGTGCCTTGCGCGACAATTATCCCCCCGTGTTCGCCAGCGCCAGGTCCCATGTCCACCACATAGTCGGCATGGCGTATCGCGTCTTCATCATGCTCTACCACGATCACGCTGTTGCCCATGTCGCGCAAGCGGTACAGGGTAGTTAAAAGTCTGTCGTTGTCGCGCTGATGCAGGCCGATGGAAGGCTCATCCAGCACGTACATCACGCCTGTCAGTCCTGAGCCGATTTGTGAGGCCAGCCGGATACGCTGCGCCTCTCCGCCGGACAAGGTTTCAGCTGAGCGTGCCAGCGTCAGATAGTTGAGACCGACATTATTTAAAAAGGTCAGCCGGGAAGCGATTTCGTGCACGATTTTTTCCGCTATGGTCTGTTTCTGGCCTTGCAGCTTGAGGTTTTGAAAGAAATGCAAGGCCTGTTGCAGCGGCAGTGCGCTGATTTCATGGATGGTCTTATCGACAAAACGTACATGGCGTGCTTCACGACGCAGGCGCGTGCCCATGCATTCGGGGCAACTGCAACTGTTCAGGTATTTCGACAGTTCTTCGCGCACGCCGGGGGAATCGGTTTCCTTGTAGCGGCGTTCCAGGTTATTGACCACGCCCTCAAAGGCGTGTTCGCGCAGCATCGGCGTGCCCCGCTCGTTGGTGTACTGAAAGGCAATAAGCTCTTTGCCCGAGCCATACAGCACAGCTTGCTGAACTTTTTCGGGCAGACTCTCAAACGATTGCTCCAGATCAAAGTTGTAGTGGCGGGCCAGTCCTGATAGCAATTGATAATAAAACTGATTGCGCTTGTCCCAGCCCTTGATCGCGCCTGAGCTTAAAGACAGAGCGGGGAGGGCGACGATGCGCTTCGGATCGAAGAAGCTGATGACGCCTAAGCCATCACACTTGGCGCATGCGCCCATCGGATTGTTGAACGAGAATAAGCGCGGTTCGAGTTCCGGCAGCGAATAATTGCACATCTGGCAGGCAAACTTGGCTGAAAAAAGGTGCTCGATGCCGGAGTCTATTTCCACCGCCAGCGCGCGTCCGTCGGCATGGCGCAGTGCGGTCTCGAAGGATTCGGCCAGGCGTTGTTTGGACTCGATGTTGACTTTAAGCCGGTCGACTACCACTTCAACGGTGTGCTTTTTGGTCTTCTGCAAGGACGGCAGGGCGTCGATTTCATACACCGTGCCATTGATGCGCAGCCGTGTAAAACCCTGCGCGCGCAATTCGTCAAACATGTCCAGTTGTTCGCCCTTACGCTCCACCACCAGCGGCGATAAAATCATCACCTTAGTGCCTTCTGGCAACGCCAGCACATGATCGACCATCTGGCCTACGCTTTGCGACTGCAATACCAGATTATGTGTCGGGCAATACGGATCGCCCGCACGGGCAAACAGCAGACGCAGGTAGTCGTGAATTTCCGTGACGGTACCTACGGTGGAACGCGGATTATGTGAAGTGGCTTTCTGCTCTATCGCTATCGCAGGCGAGAGTCCCTCAATCAGATCGACATCCGGTTTTTCCATCAGTTGCAAAAACTGCCGCGCATAAGCTGACAAGGATTCGACGTAGCGGCGCTGTCCTTCAGCATACAGCGTGTCGAAGGCCAGTGACGACTTGCCTGAGCCTGACAGACCTGTGATCACCACCAGTTTGTGGCGTGGCAAATCGAGGTCAATGTTTTGGAGGTTGTGGGTGCGCGCACCGCGAATTTTGATCATGTCGACTTGCCAGTTAAGAAAAACAACGCGTTAATATACGCGATTTTTTGCGCAATCCCAAATGCAGCTTGTCGCAAAGTGAGCTTGCAGCGCAAGGGAGCGTGAAAATACCGGCGCTCAGGCCAGTGGCTATATTTTTTTGACACGAGAGTGAACTCAAGCCAATTTTTGCGGGAATCATTATTCAGCCTCAGGTTATTTATTTGCGCAGCGTTTTAAAAAGCGCATCAGGCTGCCCAGCAGCGGGAGCTTTTCATAGAGCTCTTCTGCGGCATCCCAGTAGTCGCGATGATATTCCACCTTGTGTTCGGGCGAAAAACGCAGGTGGGTAGTGCCGCGTATTTTTCGCAACACTGATTTTTCACCCTTAAAATGGAATAAAAATTCCCAGACTAAAAAGGCCTCATTATTTTGCAGCAGGCTCTGGCTGACTACAAACCTGGGCGCATCGACTTTTTTGAACATGTGATCGAAAATGCGGATGATGGCGGCATGGCCGCGTACCTCATTGAACGGGTCTTTGAAGTACGCATCAGGAGTATAAAGAGCGGCAAACTGACCGGTATTATCGCAGCTAAGCTGTTCGCAAAAACACACAAAATCCGTGAGACAGGCTTGATATGTCATAGTCCGGTGACTTTATGGATTAGCCAGAAATACCAGCGATAAGGCAGCAGTCGCAATAATCGCAGCCAGTTGGTGAAGCGTTTAGGAAAGTGTATGTGAAATTCGCCCCGCTCTATGCCCCGAATCAACTGTTTTGCGGCATCGGCTGCCGGGATGATAGCAGGCATGGCAAAGTCATTTTTTTCGGTGAGCGGCGTGGCTACAAATCCGGGATTGATAAGATACAGATTGATGCCGCGCGGATGCAAATCTAAATAGAGCGACTCGCACAGGTTGATTAATGCGGCTTTAGTGGGGCCGTAGATCAGCGCCTCCGGCAGGCCGCTCAAACCGGCTATCGAGGCGACGATACCGATACCGCCGCTGTTTTTCGCAAGCATCGCAGGCAGTATCGCATCAAGGCAATTTAACGTGCCAGTCAGATTGATGTCGATCAATTTTTTGGCTATGGCAAGATCAAAATCATCGACGCGCATTTTGCAGTAAGTGCCGGCAACCAGTAACACCAGATCAATGCCGCCCCAGTGTTCGAGCAGCTGTTGGTGCGCTGCGATCACCTCTTGATGACGGGTTATATCCAAAGGCAGGCACAGCACGCCAGGATAACCGTCCGCGATCTGCTGCAAGCCTGCGGCATTGCGTGCCGAGATGGCCAGCTTGGCACCGCGCGCCAGCAGAGCTCGCGCGGTTTCTGCCCCTATGCCGCTGGACGCGCCGATGATCCACACGCGCTGCTCCGGCCAGTTTTTGATCTTGCTATTCATCAACGTTTCTTAAATGATAGCGTGACTTCGCCCAGCCTGATGCCGAATTTGCTCATCACTGCGCGATTCAACATCACTTTGTCATCCATCAGAAACATCCAGTCATCAAAATTCACATGGTACAGCTTGCCGTCCACCGGCAGGACCAGCACATACTTCCAGTTCAGCGTATTACCGGCGGTGCTGCCGATGGCTTCTCCCACCACATCCTCTGCGGTACCGATATATTGCCCGCTGGCATTTTTTTTAAGTGTCCAGATGCGTTTCTGTTTGGTGCCGTCCGAGTAGCTGAAGTCTTCATCCAGTGTGCCGACACCGTTGTTCCAGCTGCACCGCATCAACACGGTAAAGCGTTTGACGACTTTGCCTGAGCGGTCTTGAAACATACCCCAGGCATCTATGGTGCCATTGAAGTATTGCTGCATATCCAGTTTTGGCAGCTCTTGCGCATATTGGCTCACGTCCGTGGAGCTACAGCCGGTGAGCATGCCGAGTGTCAGGATGGAGACAAGATAATTTTTCCAGTTCATGATATTTCCTCAGGGTTTTTCAAGCGTGAATTGCATGACATTGATGCTGTTGGCGCGGAAGCCGGCTTCGCAATAGCCAAAGTAAAATTCCCAGGTGCGCAGAAATTTATTGTCAAAGCCCTGCTCTCGCACCTGGGCTATATTGGTATTAAAGGCATCGCGCCACTCGGTCAGCGTGCGCGCGTAATCCAGGCCAAAGGCATGCTCATTGATAATGCGCAGCCCCTGTTTTGCGGCCTGTGCGCGAAACACTTGAGGCGAGGGCAGCATGCCGCCGGGGAAAATATATTGCTGGATAAAATCTGTGCCAGTGCGATAACGCTCAAACAGCTCATCGGCGATGGTGATAGTCTGGATGCAGGCACGGCCACCGCTTTTCAGGTTGCGTGAGACACACTCGAAATAGCCGGGCCAGTAGGCTTCGCCTACCGCTTCGAACATTTCAATCGAGGCGATGGCATCAAATTTTTCATTGATGTCGCGATAATCTAGCAGTTGCAAATCAACTTGTTCAGCCAGACCGATTTCCTGTAGATGTTGTTGCGCAAATTGCAGTTGTTCAGTGGACAGCGTGAGGCCGCACACTTGAACGCCGCCTTCTTTTACGGCAATTTCCGCAAAGCCTCCCCAGCCGCAGCCGATTTCAAGCAGGCGTTCACCGGGTTGAATAGTCAGTTCGCCAAGAATGCGGCGATACTTGGCAAGTTGCCCGTCTTGCAGGCTGTCTTCATGGGAATTGCTAAATAGTGCACTGGAATAGGTCATGCCAGGGTCCAGCCACAGGCGGTAGAAATCGTTGCCGATGTCATAGTGAGCGTGGATATTTTTGCGACTGCCGTTGCGGCTATTGCGGTTGAATAAATGGCGCACGCGGTACAGCAGCTTGCCCCACCATTTGCCGTAGATGAGTAATTCTATCGCCTGGCGATTGTGGATAAACAGCTCAATCAGACGGCTCAGATTGTCCGTGGTCCAGCTGCCTTCGATAAAGGTTTCCGCAAAACCGATATCGCCTGATTTGATCACCGCATCAAACAGTGACCAGTCATGCAGGCGCAAGCTGACCGGATAGCTGTTCTCCCCGAAATGAATCACTTTGCCATCCGGTAATTCCAGTCGTAATGCGCCCTGTTGCAGGTTCGCCAGCATTTTTAAAATAATACGTGCCGCCGGCGGGTAGCTTGACAGCGCCAGTTCATGGCCGCTTGTGGGGGCAATGAAGTTTGTATGGTGGATCGTCTCTGTAGTCATTTGTTTTTTAAAGCCGGTTTTGAATAAAAAGGAACGCGCATGAACCACAGTTTGAGGGCTTGCCAGTGGATGCGCGCGATGACAGCAAAGGTCATCAGGGGATAGCGCAATAAAGCCTGCACGATCAAGCGCTCGCCGAGTTTATGTGTGATGCCGCTAATGCTGGTGAGCAATAAGGGGCCATTGGTATCGTGGTAGTCGATGCGAGCTAAGCAGCGTTTGCGGCCGTCGGGTTGTTGCGTGACTTTAAACTGAAAGTGATAGTTGCCCTCAACCTGGCAGAACGGTGATACATGGAAAACCTTGCGTGCTGTCAGCTTATTATTAATATGCTGATCCAAAAGATAGCAGTGGCGTTCGCCAAAAGTGTTGCTGACTTCACACAGCACGGCGCGCAGTGTGCCATCTTTTTTATGGCAAAACCAGAAGGACACCGGGTTGAACACGTAACCTAATACGCGCGGAAAGGTTTGCAGCCAGATCTCACCATCGGCATCGCTGATGTCGTTGTCTTTGAGTAACCCCTCTACCCATTGCAGCGGTGTCGTCTTGCCGTCACCGTAATCCTTGTCATAAAAGGACAGTAAATTGAAATGGTTGTGCGCTAGCAGGCGGTTTTTCAGGGGTGAAATTTCCATGCTGCGCAGTGGCAGGCGCAAAAAGAACACACCGTAATTAAAGTTATTACGCACAGGATGCAGGCGAAGGTGATGCACCATGCCGAAACAAAGTTCAGGACTATTCATGGACAGGTTTCATTGCAAGCGGCGTTGAGTGCTTCTGCCACGGCCAGCCCTGATTTGAGGCCGTCTTCATGAAATCCATAACCGGTCCAGGCTCCGGCAAACCAGGTATTGTGCTGACCTTGAATCAGGTGTAAATCCTGCTGTGCTAAGCGCGCCGCACAGTCAAACACCGGATGTGCGTAGTCATAGCTGGCAATCACGCACGCGGGGTCAGGTTCGACTATCGGGTTCAGGCTCACGATGACCGGTTGCTTGAATGGCAAGGGCTGTAATTTATTGATCAGATAATGCACGCAGACTTCCGGCTCCTCACCGCCTTTGCTTTGATAGTTCCACGCTGACCAGGTTTGTTTATTCTGCGGCAGGCATGAGGCATCGGTGTGCAGTACCGCGCGGTTGGGCTGATAGCGCACAGCACCGAGCAACTTGTGCTCAAGCGAGTTGATGTCTTGCAGCAGGGCCAGGGTTTGGTCGCTATGGCAGGCCATCACGACATGGTCGAACAGTTCACTGCCAGATGCCGTGTTAATGCGAATTTTAAATTGCCCGCCAGCGGACTCGCGGCTGACCGCATGTACCGGTTGACCCGAACGCTGGTCAGCTATGCCGGCCAGCAATTTTTCCACATAATGTTTTGCGCCACCTTTGACGGTATGCCACTGAGGCCGGTTGCTGATTTGCAGCAGACCGTGGTTATGGCAGAAGTTTACAAAGGTAGCTAAGGGAAAACTGAGCATCTGCCGGGTAGGGCACGACCAGATACAGCCGGCCATGGGCAGTAGATACCAGTTGCGGAAGGCCTTGCTGTAGTTGTGACGATCAAGGTAATCACCTAATGAGAGCGGGTTGAGTTCGCTATCTGCTTGGGTTGCCAGTGCCGTGGCCGCGCTATTAAAGCGCAGGATGTCATACAACATACCGATGAAACGGGGATTAACCAGATTGCGCCGCTGGGCGAAAACGCTATCAAGGCTGCCGCCTGACCATTCCAGTATGCGCTGAGCCAGCGGGAGTTTGACCGAGAAGCTCATGTCAGTGGCGACGGTATTGATTTTGAGTTCTTCGAACAATTGCACCAGATTGGGATAAGTTCTGTGGTTGAATACCAGAAAACCCGTATCAACACCGTAAGTGATCCCCTCCAGAGTGACATCGACCGTATGGGTATGCCCGCCGAAATAATCGTTGGCCTCGAACAGCGTGACGGCATGACCCGCCTGAGCCAGACGGTAGGCGCAGGACAGACCGGAGATGCCGGCACCGATAACCGCGATTTTATGGATTGAAATTGCCGTTGTCATAAACGCGTCCTAGACAAAGTTGATTGCATGATGCGAGAATAGATTGAATTTATAACCTGTGTCAAGTTTGTCTAGGACAAAATGAATGAAAAATAATAATATCTTGTTTAATATCGGCGTTGTAGAGCGCGAAACGGGCATAGGAAAAGACACTTTGAGAGTGTGGGAGCGTCGGTATGGTTTTCCTTTGCCCGTGCGCTGTGAAGGTGAAGACCGGCTTTATCCGGAAAATCAAGTTGAGCAGTTGCGCCTGATTAAACGCCTGCTGGATAGCGGTATGCGCCCGGCCAGAGTGGTGGGGTTAGGCGTTGTCGAACTGAATGCGCTATTGCAAGACGCACCTGAAAATGAGCCGGTAATATCCGCCCGGTTGCAGGAATTCATCCGTCTGGTCAAAACGCATCAGACGGTAGCCTTACGCCTGGCATTTAACCGGGCTATTTTTCAGCAGGGATTGAATGAGTTTTTGTCCAAGACAATATCGCCACTCAATCAGCTCATCGGAGCTTGCTGGTTGCGCGGCGAAATACGCATCTTCGAGGAACATCTCTATAGTGAGCAGCTAGCCCTGGTATTGAATTTAGCGATTGCGGCGATTCACGACCCGAATGGTACGCCGCGTATATTGTTGACTACCTTGCCCGGTGAAGAACATGCGCTGGGTTTACTGATGTCCAAGGCTACGATGAGTCTGGCCGGTGCAAACTGCGTTATGCTGGGGGTGCAGACGCCGGTAAACGAAATCGTGCTGGCAGCGAAAGCACATCAATCCGATGTCGTTACCTTGTCGTTCAGCAGCGCAATGCCGCCAGCGCAGGTTAAGGCGGGCATCGCACAGTTGCGCTACGCCTTGCCGCAAACAGTTGCCTTGTGGGTGGGCGGTTCAGGTGTGGCGCGTCAACGCAAGGCGGATGACGGGGTGCAACTGATGGGACCGTTCTCTGATTTGGACAATGCGATCAGCTTATGGCGTGAGGCGGTAAGCTATCCTTGCGTTGATTTAGCTGCGCTTGAGCGCTGCCGCAGCTGATCGTACCCTGGCCGCGCGATTTACTTAGCTGAAGTTACGCAGTAACATCAGTAATTCGTATTAAAAACAACTTCGCCGGGGCAGCCCTGACATCAATTGAATTCAGCGTCATTGCGACCGCGAGCATCGCGTGGCGGGAAGCAATCCAGAATTAGTGACTAGGCGGCCTCGCAATGACGAGTATGGATTGCCGCGCCACTGACGCGGCTCACGATTCTAATCGTCTATCTTCGGCGGCGCACAGGTGAGGAAAAAGTCCGCAAAGCATCACCTTAAAAAAGATCAAACCCGAATTTTTATGGCGAGTGCGTAACATCAGTTACTTAAGGATAATCCTGGCGCGTGGGTCTGATCATGATGTCGCTGATGTGAATATGCGGCGGCTGGCTCACAATAAAGTGAATTGCATTGGCAATATCTTCCCCGTACAGCAACGGACCGAATTTATCCTCAAAATTCTGCACAAGCTCGCTGCCGTAACCTGCAACCTCCTGAAACCCGCTGACCACGATACCGGGTTCTACCAGTGAGACGCGTATGCCTTTGGGGCCCACTTCGCGGCGCAGTCCTTCAGCTAAAGCATGCACGGCAAATTTGGTAGCACCGTACACCGCGCTGAACGGGGAGATGTGCCTGCCCACGACAGAGCCGATGATCACGATATCCGCAGCGCATTTTGGATAATCCAGATTGTCGAGCATTTTTTGTGCCGCTTTTTGCAGCAGGGTTAGCGTGCCCGTGACGTTGATCTTGAGCACCTTTTCGAATTCAGACAGATCCGCATCCTTGACCGAGCCGCCCAGCCCTCGCCCTGCATTGGCGACCACGATATCAGCAGGTTTGCCAAAGCGTGCTCTTGCCGTCGTGAATAATTGCTCCAGCACGGCGCTGTCAGTGGCGTCCCCTGCTGCGCCGCAAAAGCCGGCGCCTAACTCCTGTTCGAGTGCAGCAAGTTTTTCCGCGTTGCGGCCATTGCCCACCACGGCATAGCCTGATGCAATCAATTTTCTTGCAGTCGCTTCCCCTATTCCTGAGGTAGCGCCGGTGACAATCGCGATGCGTGAATAAGCCATGTTATTTCTCCTTTTGAAGGTTTAAGCAAAGCGCTGTTGCGCTCAAGTTTTTAAATGACCTTGGAGTAGCGTGCATGCTGGGTGCGGGTGCGCAGGTAATGATCGAACACCATGCAAATATTGCGTATCAACATACGCCCCTTGGCTGTCACCTTGAGGGATAACGGCGAGAGCTCCAGTAGCCCTTCGCCCTCATATTCGCGCAACTCTGCCATTTCGGTGGTGAAATAACTGTCGAAGTCGATTGAATAGCTGCTATTGATTGAATCCTTGACCAGTTCAAAATGGCACATCAGATCCTGAATGATGGCGCGGCGTATCTGATCATCAGTATTGAGCACCAGTCCGCGCATGATGGGCAACTGATTGCGATCGAGTGCTGCGTAATAGTCGTCCAGTTCGCGATAGTTCTGACTGTAGGTGGGGCCTATCTTGCCGATGGCACTCACACCTAACGCGACCAGATCACAATCGGAATGGGTGGAGTAGCCCTGGAAATTGCGGTGCAATCGCCCTTCGCGTTGCGCAACAGCCAATTCATCTTCCGGTTTGGCAAAATGATCCATGCCGATATATACATAGCCTGCCGCAGTGAGTTTGTTTACCGCCATGCTCAAAATATCCAGTTTCACCTGAGGAGCCGGCAAATCCGCTTCATTGATACGCCGCTGGGGCATGAAAATGGTCGGCATGTGCGCGTAGTTGTAAATGGACAGGCGATCCGGATCGGCGGCTATCACGCGATCCAGCGTTACGCCAAACCCTGCTAAAGTTTGTTTGGGCAGGCCGTAGATCAAATCTATGCTCACCGATTTGAAACCGCTGGCGCGTGCCGCAGTAATCACGCGCAGGGTTTCTTCTTCACTCTGGATACGGTTGACCGCACGTTGCACTTCATCATCAAAATCCTGTACGCCAATGCTGATGCGATTGAACCCCGCCGCGCCCAGCAAAGCGATGGTTTCATCGGAAACTTTACGCGGATCAATCTCAATGGAATATTCGCCATTGTCGACCAGCTTGAAATTCTCGCGTATCGCTGCCATCACCTGACGAATTTCGTCGTCAGACAGGAAAGTTGGCGTACCTCCGCCAAAGTGCAATTGTTCAACCACCTGACCGCTACCTAGCAGTTTTGCCTGCATTGCCATTTCGCGGGTCAGATAGTCGACATAAACAGCGGCTTTGCTGCGATCCTTGGTGATGACCTTGTTGCAGGCACAGTAAAAACACAAAGTGTTGCAAAAGGGAATATGGATATATAGCGACAAGGGGCGATGCTCACGCTTTAACAGCCATTGGCTATAGCTGTCGGCATTAAAAGTATCTGTGAAACGATCTGCTGTCGGATAGGAAGTATAACGCGGCCCGTTTTTATCCAGCCTGCGTATCAGTTCCAGATCAACCACCAATTGATTATTCAACATGAGTATTGCCACTTTGCTATTTGAAACGCGAAGTATACTGCCAGTTAAGGCGGCGCGGCGGGTTGATATTGCGTAAATGAGCACTAAGCTCTCGCAAAGCGATAAATTGCCGCCAATTCATATCGTTTGACACACGCTCTGCTTGAGCGGATTATCCAACAGTTTTTTTATTTGAACGTATAGAGGTAGTCTACTATGGAAATTCAAGCCAGCGAGCCGGAAAGACTTCGAGCCCGGCATTTGCATGCAATTTTGTTGTTTAATCTGGTGGTTAATCATATTTTTCTTTTTTTGATGGCCTTGACGCTGATACATCAGAGTAACAAACCATTGATGCTGATGATCCTGATTTCAGTTTCCCTGCTGAGCTACATCCTTGTCCGTGCAAAACATGCACTGAAGGCCGAACCGTCCTGGTATGTCTGCTGCCACTGGCAATTCGCCGCCAAACGAGCCCGTTTATTCCTGATGCTATTTCTCGCGCTGGGCTCGCTGACACTCGCGCTTTACTACGGCGGTCATGCCTTGGGTATGCAAAAGGTGGCAACTTGGGCGCTGACCGGTGGTTTAGGTGCTTTCCCCTTCATGGCCTCGGTTTTAGGACTTGTCGTCATTGAATTTGATGCCGAACATCAAGCTAAAAATGGAAAAATACCTGCCGGCGCCATCGCTAATTACCCACCCCCCGAGGAAATTAAATAATCATGGATAAGAAAATAATTTTAAGCATCGTCGCGCTCATCGGCTTGATGCTGGCTGCCATGCTCATGCTGCCCGATCATTCTGTCCATACGCCGGATACCTTGCCCTGGAAAATAAGCCATCCTACAGCGGATACTACGCGGGTATTCGGTATTACCCTGGGTCAAAGCACGCTCGATGAAGTCGCGCATACCTACCGCTATGAAACCGAGCTGGAAATTAGTTTGTTCAAGCCTAAAGATGAAAAGTGGGATGTTGAAGGCTTTTTTGAAGAGGTAAACTTCAATGGCATCAAGGGCAAAATTATCATGACTATCGCTGTGCCGCCCGACGAAATGCAAGGCATGTACCAGCGCGGTTTGCGCATCAACAGCACACCCGGTGGCAAACGCATCACGCTGACCGCAGACGATCTGGCACGCGTGCGTTCATTGCCTATTGCCAGTTTGACCTATATGCCGACCACGCGTCTGGATGAGGCTGTCATCGAAAAACGCTTTGGTCAACCTGTTCAGCGGGTACGCGAAAACAAGACCGGGCTGATTCATTGGCTCTATCCGCAAGATGGCGTAGACATTATTCTGGATGATCATGCCGTTTTCCAATATCTGCCGCCGAAAGATTTTGCGCTTGCCAGCGCACCGCTGCTGGCACACGGCGTCATTCTGAAATAAAAGGACAAAAAGCCTGAATTGCTGTAAGAATCTGTTTTTATTGCTTAAGTAAGAAGCAGCCATAGAGAAATGGACAGATTGATGGAAGCAATCATTTTCTCTGGCATACAAGGGGCAGGAAAAAGTACCTTTTGTCGAGAGCGTTACTGGGATAGTCACATTCGGATCAACTACGATATGTTGCGCACACGCCATCGCGAGAAGTTGCTGATTGCCGCGTGTATAGAGTCAAAGCAATCCTTTGTGGTTGATGCAACGAATCCCACTATTGCGGATCGTCAGCGTTATATAGCGCCCGCTAAAGCGGGAAGATTCATGATTGTTGGCATTGAGTTTCAGGTTGCAACGGCTATTGCAGTTACTCGCAATGCGGCAAGAGCAGGAAAAAAGAAAGTGCCGGATATCGCTATTTATGCAACGGCATCAAAACTACAGCCACTTTCTTTTGCGGAAGGTTTTGATGAAATCTGGCGGGTCTGTGTGTCTGCGGAAGATTATGAGATTAAGGAAATACAGCGTGAAATTTGATGAAATTGATTCAAAGACGCGCGTCTTTGAAACCAATCATGACCAGTGTGTGCAGAATGCCCAGCAAAACTCACAGCCGCAAAAATTTGCTGAATACTGGGTTATCCAACTGTCAGAATATGGCCACAGTTATAACAACTATACGAAAAAACATGTCCAAAATAAGTGCCGCAAAATCAGTCAAAGAAGAGCCGTTGGAAAAGCAACTATGGAAAGCCGCCGACAAGTTGCGCAAGAACATCGATGCTGCCGAATACAAACACGTTGTCCAGGGGCTGATCTTCCTGAAATACATCTCCGATTCTTTCGAGGAGATGTTTGCCAGGCTGCAAGCAGGCGAAGGCGAGTACGCAGGAGCTGACCCGGAGGACAAGGATGAATACAAGGCGGAGAATGTCTTCTTTGTGCCAGCAGAAGCGCGCTGGTCTTTCCTAGTTGCAAAAGCTAAGTTACCTACCATCGGCACCGTTGTCGATGAGGCGATGGATGCCATCGAGAAGGAAAATCCTTCGCTTAAGGGCGTGTTGCCCAAGGTGTTTGCGCGGCAGAACCTTGACCCGACCAGTCTGGGCGGCTTGATCGATCTGGTCGGCAACATCGCGCTGGGCGATGCCAAGTCGCGCAGTGCAGATGTACTGGGCCATGTGTTCGAATATTTTCTCGGCGAATTTGCGCTGGCAGAAGGTAAACAGGGCGGACAGTTCTACACGCCGCGCAGCATTGTCGAATTATTGGTCATGATGCTGGAGCCCTACAAAGGCCGCGTTTTCGATCCCTGCTGCGGTTCGGGCGGTATGTTCGTGCAGTCGGAAAAATTTGTCGCAGAGCATCAGGGACGTGTTAACGACATCTCCATCTATGGGCAGGAAAGCAACCAGACCACATGGCGGCTGGCAAAAATGAATCTGGCTATTCGTGGTATCGACAGCTCGCAGGTGAAGTGGAACAACGAAGGTTCGTTTCTCAACGATGCGCACAAAGACCTGAAAGCCGATTTTATTATTGCAAACCCGCCGTTTAACGTCAGCGACTGGAGCGGCGAGCTGCTGCGCACGGATGGTCGCTGGAAATATGGTGCGCCGCCTGTGGGCAATGCAAACTTCGGCTGGTTGCAGCATTTTGCCTACCACCTGAACCCGCAGGGCAAGGCAGGCGTAGTGCTGGCCAAAGGCGCCCTCACCAGCAAGAGCAGCGGTGAAGGTGATATCCGCCGTGCGCTTATTCGTGATGGTAACCTGATCGACTGCATCGTCAACCTGCCAGCAAAGCTATTTTTGAATACCCAGATACCTGCGGCACTGTGGTTCATGAACCGCGCCCGCAGTAACGGCCATCCGCGCAAGGGCGAAATCCTGTTCATCGATGCGCGCAACCTCGGCCACCTGATCAACCGCCGCACCAAGGAATTATCGCAAGAGGATATTCAACAGATCGCCGACACCTATCACGCCTGGCTCAATTCTTCCGTCATTCCGGCGGAAGCCGGAAGCCAGCCATATCAGGATATCAAAGGTTTCTGCGCTTCCGTGCCGCTGTCGCGCGTGGAAGAACTGGACTATGTGCTCACGCCAGGGCGCTATGTCGGTCTGCCGGACGAAGAGGACGATTTCAACTTTGCCGATCGTTTCACTGCACTGAAAGCCGAGTTCGAGGCGCAGTTACTGGAAGAGGCGGTGCTGAATAAAGCCATTGCCGAGAGTCTGGCGAAGGTGCAGGTATGAGTGAACAGCGCAAACGAATGGGCAAGGAAAAAGCTGATGTCACCATTCCCGCAGCGTCCAGCCTGCTGGAAATGCCTCACAGCTACGCGGGGCTATTGGAAAGCATCAAAGCGCAGGTTCAGAGCGCCCGCCTCAAGGCGGTACTGTCCGCCAACGCCGCGCTGGTGATGCTTTACTGGCACATCGGGCTAAGCATACTCACGCGCCAAAGCAGCGAAGGCTGGGGGGCAAAAGTGATCGACCGTTTATCATTTGATCTCAAACAAGCCTTCCCTGATATGCAAGGCTTCTCACCGCGCAATCTCAAATACATGCGGGCTTTTGCCGAAGCCTACCCGGAAGCCGAATTTGTGCAACG
>CAIWRI010000042.1 GCA_903915035.1 uncultured Nitrosomonadales bacterium
CTCAATATTTTAAACTGCAATAAAGCTTTTTCGCTTTATGTAAAATCTGGCGTCCCCAACGAGATTCGAACTCGTGTTACCGCCGTGAAAGGGCGATGTCCTAGGCCTCTAGACGATAGGGACAAACTTCTTGGTGGAGATAAGCAGGATCGAACTGCTGACCTCTTGCATGCCATGCAAGCGCTCTCCCAGCTGAGCTATACCCCCCTACTTCGAAGAGGGCGCATTATATTGACAACGACCTTCCTTGTAAAGCGTTATTTGCTGTTCTTACAAAAATCTGGCCATCCGTGTCAGCACAGTCTCGCGCGAAAACAGTGCCAGCACGGCATCAACCGACGGTGTGTGCGTCTGACCTACCAGCATCACCCGCAACGGCATCGCCAGTTTTGGCATTTTCAAACCATGCTTGACCAACAGTTCCTTAATCAACGCGGCCAATTCCGGTGCCAGCCAGCTTACCTCGGCGAAACGCGCATGAAGCTCATGCAAGGCAGGCAATACTTCAGGCAACAGATGTTCGTCAAGCAAGGCCTGCTGCGGATGCACATCGGTATAAAACACTTCAGCCTCATCCGCCAGCTCGATCAAGGTCGCCACACGCCCCTTGTACAAGGAAATGACGGCTTCGAGTACGGGAGCCGTACTCACGGTTACTCCCCGCGCCAGCAGATGCCCGGCTGTGAGCTCTGCCAGCCGTCTGTTATCCGCCAGCTTGATATAGTGCTGATTCAGCCAGCGCAATTTTTCCGGATTAAATTGTGCAGCCGACTTACTGATGTGCTCAAGGTCAAACCATGCCACGAATTGCTCAACAGAGAAAACTTCTTCATCACCATGCGACCAGCCCAGACGCGTCAGATAATTGATCAGCGCCTCAGGCAGATATCCATCTTCGGCATATTGCATCACGCTCACAGCACCATGACGTTTGGACAAACGTTCACCATCGCTGCCTAATATCATCGGCACATGCGCATATTGCGGAATTTCAGCGTCCAATGCCTTAAGGATATTGATCTGACGCGGGGTATTGTTGACATGATCGTCACCCCGTATCACCTGAGTAATACCCATATCCAGATCGTCCACCACCACGCAAAAATTATAGGTTGGCGTGCCGTCAGGACGTGCGATGATCAGATCATCCAGCTCGCTGTTTTCAAAGACGATGCGCCCCTTGACCATATCATCCCAGGCAGCAACGCCGTGCAATGGGTTTTTGAAACGCACTACCGGCCTGATTCCTTCTGGCACTGCGGGTAGCACCTTACCATTTTCAGGGCGCCAACTGCCATCGTAACGCGGTTTTTCGCCGCGCACACGCATCGCTTCACGCATCGACTCCAACTCATCCGGCGTGGTATAGCAATAATATGCATGACCTTGTGCAATCATTTGTTCAAGCACTTGCTTGTAGCGATCCATGCGCTGCATCTGATAAAAGGGGCCTTCGTCGTAATCCAGATTCAGCCAGGCCATACCATCCAGAATCGCCTGCACCGATGCCTGAGAAGAACGTTCAAGATCGGTATCTTCAATGCGTAAAATGAAAGTGCCGCCCAAGCGCCTGGCATAGGCCCAGGAAAACAGCGCAGTGCGCGCACCGCCTATGTGCAGATAACCGGTTGGACTGGGGGCGAAACGGGTACGTATGGTCATAGAGATGAATAAAAAGCAATGAGGGCAGGCATTTTACGATTTTTAACCGCCGCCTGCATCGATAAATAGACGAAAATCAACGCCATATGCTAAATACACCTCCGGCAAGGCAGGTTAGTTCAATACAAATGCATTACATTCATACTGCAAAAACCACTGCATTGATTCCGCTAATGCCCTGCTACCTTGCCGTGCCACCATCGGTTACGTTAAGTCTGATTCAGGCGTTACGCCGCAGCATTTCTTGAACTTTCTTCCACTGCCACAAGGACATTTTTCATTGCGTCCGATTTTCAGATATTCACGAGGAACAGCGGGATCCAACACAATACGACGAATCGGTGCCCAGAAGCGGTATAGTCCGGCGACACTCTCCGGGATCAGCTTGGATAATTCCTCGCGCTGCTCAGGTGTTGCTATCAATGATTCGTCATCCACCGAGATATCCTCTGTACCCAACAGATAAATCGGTCGCAAAAAACCGGCACTAACCGGATCGTCAAAACAAGGTTGCCAGTCCGTACGCTGAAGCTCAATGCCACTCATAAAGCCATGCGCCCACATTTCACCATCTATAAATTCGCGCGAACTATCTGGATAAACAGCGCTATCGAATAGCGGTTCGCAGGCATCAGGATTCTCTTGCAACCGGAAAATAAGGCTACCAAAGTGCCGCATGATCAGCCCGGTAATTCGCTCAAGCTGTGCATGGCAATCAAACGTGGATTCGTCTTTGACTGACGGACCCCACACCTGCGGCAACCAGACACTGGAGGCGGGCATGACAGGTGCCGTGACAAGGGCCGTCAAAAAACCATCAAGGCAATCTGGCATCATCGTTTCATCGGAAATGGTATCCGATAACAAGAAGTTGCCAAGCTCTTCCATTTCTTCATCGGATAGATATGATTGCAGGGGATTCAGTTTTTTAGTCGACAAGATAACTTTCAGTAATTGTAGTATCCACTTAGCATCCAACCTTTCAACCTGCATCAACTTGTACCAGGCGCCCTGTGAAGGAAATCGATAATGCGGCTAAAAGCTTTTTTAAGACTGACAGGGCCAATTTGCAAAGCGAATACATCAAAATTTATTTTTGACTATAAAAAACCCGCATTTGCGGGATTTTTATAGTCCGTTTTTGCTAAGGAGCCATACCTGTTAAGGCATGATTAAAGCATTAATCCTGAGATTTTCGAACTGAATTTTCGATTTGCAAGCCGGTGCGTTTAATCCTCGAAACAACTTTAATCACCTCTGCAACTGAAATGTTATTTTGTTCTGCGGCTTGTTCAATTGCAGAAATAACTTCAGCAATCCCTAAACTCTCCTTAGTAATTTTTACTTCTTTTTTTACACTTGCCTGATCTCTCAGCTTTTGAATCTTAGCTTCCAGTTCCTTGATAATTTCTTCTTTTGATCTGCGAGCTGCCATGTTTGTCTCCTGATATAAGGTAATTAATTGGTACGATAAATCATTAAAACTTATCATTTTGTAATTATACATTATCAATTAACCTAAGCTGATAATTATTACATTGCACTGCGATCAGCCAGCTTATTTCATCTCATCAGATTCAATATTTTCAGATTTCTTTAACCTTGAACCATGCCGCATACAATGCTGGCAAAAACAAACAAGTCAGTAATGTTGCAACGATCAGACCGCCCATAATAGTCACCGCCATCGGCCCCCAGAATATCTGACGGGTAAGCGGAATCATGGCCATAATAGCTGCCGCAGCAGTCAGCGTGATCGGACGAAACCTGCGCACGGTTGAACTGACAATCGCCTCCCAACTGCTTTTCCCCTCAGCCTCATCCTGTCGAATCTGATCTACCAGGATCACCGAGTTACGCATAATCATCCCGGCCAGCGCGATAAAGCCCAAATTGGCGACAAATCCAAATGGCACTCGAAACACCAGCAATGCCACCGTTACACCGATCAACCCCAGCGGGGCGGTAAGCAGCACGATGAAAGTACGACTGATACTTTGCAACTGAATCATCAACAGCGTGATTACACCAATCAGCATCAGCGGCATCACCGCCATAATCGCAGTTTGACCTTTAGCGGATTCCTCAACGCTGCCACCCATGTCGATATGGTAGCCTTGCGGCAATTTCACACGCAAAGTATCCAGTTGCGCATCCAGTTGAGTAGACGCAGTATCAGGCTGAACATTGTCCGCCATATCAGCCTGTACTGTCATGGTTGGCTGACGATTACGGCGCCAGATGACAGCCTCTTCGAGCACAGGTGTGAGCGTAGCCACTTGCGCCAGTGGCACATGGTGACCATTTGCTAACGGGATATCCAGTTCCTCCAGTTGATCCAGCAAACGTACATTAGCGCCACGCCACACCACATCGATTAACTGATCCGCTTCACGGTACTGAGTGACTGCAACCCCGTTCAACCAGCCTTGCAAAGCCTGAGAAATTTCGCGACTTGAAGTACCCAGCGTAAGTGCCTTACCCTGATCTACCGAGATGCGTACATTTTTTACCTTTTCATTCCAGTCAAAACTGACGTCCTGCAAATGCGGGTTAGCGCGCATCAGAATCGAGACCTGATCAGCAATAACGCGCACCTGCTCAACATCCGCACCACTGACGCGGAATTGCACCGGATAACCTACCGGCGGGCCATTTTCCAGCCTCATTACATGTGCATATATATGACTGAAGCCACCTGTCGCGGCAGAGAAAGTTTTTTCCAGACGCGACTTGAGCGCTTCACGCGCCTCGAAATTTTTACTCAGTACAACGCATTGCGCGTAATTATCACTGAATAGTTTTACATCCAGCGACAAGAAAAAACGCGGAGAACTATTGCCGATATAGCAGGAGTAACTGGCGACAGCCGGATCAGCTTTTAACAAGGATTCAATACGCTCAGTATCATGTTCGGTAGCTTTGAGCGATGCACTTTGCGGCAACCATATATCCACCAGCAACTCCAGACGACTGGAGGAGGGAAAAAACTGCTTTTGCACGCCCTTGTCAAACGCGGTAACCGATAGCACAAACAGCAAGGCCGTCGCGCAGATCACTTTCCAGCGATTCCGTAAACACCATATCAATAGTGCGCGAAAACAACGGTAAAACGGTGTGTCATAGATGTCTTCACCATGACGCTGTGCGTTTGCGATAAGCTTGACAGGGTCTAGCAGTTTAAAGCCCAGATAGGGTGTAAAAACGACGGCGACCAGCCAGGAGACCAGCAATGCAATAGTGACCACAGCAAAAATTGAAAAGGTATATTCGCTGGCAGCCGATTTTGAAAATCCGACCGGGGTAAATGCGGCTGCGGTAATCAACGTACCTGTCAGCATGGGATACGCCGTCGAGGTATAGGCGAAGGTCGCGGCCTGAAATCGATCCCAGCCCTGCTCCATTTTGACAACCATCATTTCGACGGCAATAATCGCATCATCCACCAGCAAACCCAGCGCGATGATCAACGCCCCCAGCGAAATGCGCTGCAAGTCGATACCGAAAATCTTCATCATAAAAAAGGTAATCGCCAGCACCAGCGGGATGGACAGTGCCACAACTGTGCCGGTGCGCCACCCAAGGCTTAAAAAGGATACCGCCAGTACGATCAGGACGGCTTCAGATAGTGAATCCTGAAACAGGGAAATCGACTGTTTTACCACCAGCGGCTGATCAGCAACCACATGAACATCCACGCCGGCAGGCAGCGTAGCCTTGATTTGTTTCATTGCAACATCCAGATTCTCACCCAACTGAATAACATTGCCTCCCTTATCCATGATGATGCCGATACCAATGGCAGGCTGTCCCCCGACACGCATCATGGGTGAGGGCGGATCACTCAGACCACGTGATACCTTGACGATATCACCAAGGATCAGATGTTTGCCATTAATCAGCAAAGCGGTGTTGCGTATTTTCTCAACACTGTCGAAACCGCCACTCACGCGCAGCCATATCCGGTCGCTGCTTGTATCGACAAATCCAGAAGGAATCAGCGCATTTTGCTGTTGCAGCACAGCGCCGATCTGCGCTGGCGTAATACCGAAACTTGCCAGTCGCGCAGGGGTCGCATCCAGATAAATTTTCTCATCCTGCACACCTATCAGTTCAACTCGCCTGACATCCGGCTCACGTTTCAACTCCCGCGCAATGTTGTCCGCATAATGTCGCAACCCGGCCAGATCAACGCCGTCACCGGTCAGTGCAAACAGACTGATTTGCACATCGCCAAATTCATCGTTCGGGAACGGTCCCTGTACGCCTGCCGGCAAGCGATGCTGAATATCATCCAGCTTTTTACGCACCTGACGCCAGGCTTCAGGCACTTCCGGTTTCGGTGTGTAATCCTTAAGCATGACAAACACCATCGACTCACCAGGTCTGGAAGCTGAACGTAGCACATCTACCCAGGGCGTTTCCTGCAATTTTTTTTCAATTTTTTCGGTGAGTTCATTTTCCACCTGCAACGCGGAAGCGCCCGGCCAGAGGGTCCGCACCACCATCACCTTGACGGTAAAATCCGGATCTTCGGCGCGCCCCAGATTAACATAGGAAATCACGCCCGCGGCTGTCAGTACAATCATCAGATACAGCACCATTTGCTGGTGCGTCAGCGCCCAGGCCGAAAGATTAGGACCTTTCATTGCGCAATACCCGAATCAATCAGTTGAATCTTTTCACCACGGGTCAATCGATGCACCCCGGCGCTAACGATACGTTCACCGGCATGCAGGCCGCCTGTTATCACCGCACCTTCATCTCGATAAGACTTAATTTTCACCTGACGCAGACTGACGCGATGATCCGCTGCCACTATCCATACCGCAGCATGCATTCCCTGCTGATAAATTGCCGTGAGCGGAATCAAAAAATCTGTCTGCGCATCATGCTTAATAACAAACTGTACCCGTGCAGTCATACCCAGTGCCGGCTGCTGTGCAATAAATGCCACGCGTGCAGCATAGCTACGACTGGCAGGGTCAGCTGCATGCGACAGTTCACGCAAAAAACCTGCCACTGGCGCGTCAACACCAATAAATACTTGCGCAGCGTCTCCCTCATGATACAAAGACCACTGCGATTCAGGTATTTCGATGGCCACTTCCCGCTCACCTGACTGTACCAGGCGCAATACCGGTTGACCTGCGCTAACCACCTGACCGGCTTCCGCCAGAACAGCCGCAATCACACCGTCATGGCCTGCGCGTAGCGTGGTGTAGTCCAGTTGATTGTCCGCCAGCCCCGCCTGCGCGCTACTTACCTGTAGCGTGACTTCTTTCACATCCAGCGCCGATTGGCTGACAAAGCCTTTAAGATGCAATTCGCGATACCGCTGCGCATCCTGCCTGGCAAGTTGCAATTGGGCTTTTGCGGCTCCAGCTTGCAATCTCGCGTCGGCCGAATCCAAACGCGCCAGCACTTCACCTGCTTTCACCTGCTCGCCGACAACGACCTTGCGTTCAATGATTTTCCCCCCGATACGAAAGCCAAGTTCAACTTCATGGCGTGCACGAACTTCTCCACTATACTGCCTGTTGCTGTCAATCTCCGAGACGCCGACCAGTTGCGTTAAAGCCGGCTGCATAGTATTGACAGGCACAGCAGTTTGTTTGCCACCGCAAGCGGTCAGCGTTGCGGCAAGTACGATAAACAAGAGTGTAGATTTCATTACCGGGGGATGATGCTTAACAAGGGAATGCAATGTAGTTTTCAAACAGTTGTTTGTCAAACTAATCTGGCAGCAAAGGTCATTCGAGACCATCATCAACCTGTATACATCACAGAAAATGACATTTCCGATTAGCCGGCTTCAAAAGATCGTTCTGCCACATATCCGGAAAAAACCATTGTCCTGCGAGCTGAATTGAACACAGTCTGAAGCAGCGCCATTACACATTATCCGGCTCAATGCATATTCTGTGATACAAAGGTACTGAATATTCGCCGGCATTCGACTTGACCGACAATGCAACTACCCTCGTGTGTCCCGCCCTCAATCAGCGCAATTGTCTTGGGTTGAGGTGCTGCATCGTAGAGTTGCTGCCCCATGTGATAGGGCACTATTTTGTCCCACGTGCCATGAATGATCAGCAGCGGGATTTTGAGTTCAGCCACCTTGGACAAGGAATCAAACTTTTCGTGGATCAGAATACCTGTTGGCAAATTATGACTCATGGTTGTTACCACGGCAGGCATACTGGTAAACGATGATTCCTCAATGACGCCGGCCGCTTCCGGGTGGCGTGTCGCCAATTCGATTGCAATCGCACCACCAAGTGAATGTCCGTAAATGAAGATATGCGAGGCTGAAATATGTTGCTGGTTTAGCAGATAATTCCACGCAGACTCGGCATCCTCATAGACTTTGGCCTCATTCGGTTTTCCGCCCGTGCTTTTACCATAACCCCGATAATCAATCATCAACACGTTATAACCTAACTCGTGCATCCTTCTGGCATATTCAATCTCTCGCACATAGCCGATATTATTGTCATTACCATGCAAATACAACAGGGTCGGTGCAGTCTTACTCTCAACCGCTATCCACCATGAGAACAGATCACCTCGCCCACCGCCTGTTCCGGAAGAAATCAAAATCGTATCAGCCTTGAGTCCCACCCTCTCCGGTGTGGTTTGCAAAGTCGATGCTGGCTCATAAATATAATCATTTTGAGTTACCCAGAACGTGATGCAGGCACCGAGGAACGCAATACCTAAAATTCCCATAAAATTAACCGTATGTTATTAGTGCGGATGGACAGAAGAAGATAGGGCTTGTTTGCCGCGCTGCCCGTCAGTTGCAAGTTTTGAGTTGCGAACCATAGCTCATAATTATTTTCAGTACTCTTGTTCTACTGACAACTCATTGGTAACGGGTATTTTTAAAGTATAGAAGCCTTGCAGTTCACGCCAGCCAAACTGTTCATCACTTGCACGCGGAAAAAATAAACCTATCCGATTCAGGAAAAACGTCCTGCAGGCTTTTGGAAAGCCTACGCCGGATTGACACGAAAAAAACATTAATTATTTTTTCGTGTCCATTTCAGGTAAAGGGTTACGCCGCCTATCCGTAGTCACAAAGCAAATATAAATTGCCCCCTGAGCTGCTTCAGACAGCAGACGATACGATAAAAGATGGCTGGAGGGTCTTATTTCACCACCGTATCAATACTGATTTTAAGTCCCTTCGATCCAGGTTTGACGGATCCTCCGGCGCCTTCCAGATCGCCTGCCTGCCCCATAGGCGAACCGGTTTTTGATACACGTGCCACGACCACCACCTGCCCGAAACCGGACAGTTTCAGCTGTGGTTGCATCGCCATGCTGTCATCCAGTACAAAGTCCATCGGCAAGTCCTTAACCTGCTTGCGTATTACCGCAAGCGGCATTTTTGGACCTTCTGCCGCACGCGCCAGGATATAAACCACATCATCAGGCGATGCTTGCGCGCGTAGTGCCGGACTCAGTGATACACGACCGGTAATTGCCAAAGCCGGATTTGCGACGGATTTTTCAGACGATTCAGCAGCAGGCGGGTTCGCAGCAGACAACTTGGCCAGCATCTCTTTTCCGCCCTTTTGCTTAGACAGGAATATACGCGCCTGATTAATACCGTCCTGGATCATCTGAATTTGCGGATAATCAGCAGGCAGCAGACTGACTAGCTTTTGCCAGTGTGTAATCGCAGCGACATAATCGCCGCGTTCCATATCAGATGAGCCGATCAGCGCCAATGCGGTGGTGTTTTCAGGATCAAGTTGCAATGCCTTGTTAATGAATTGAGTCGGTTCGCCCGACAGTGACTGATTATTTTTCATTGCCAGCACATCGGCATAACTCGTCCATATATGCGACTCGTTCGGCATCAACTTAACCAGATAGCCATAAGCGCGCACAGCTTCCGTAAAGCGTTGCAACTCGGTATAGGAACGTGCCAGTATCAGCCAGCCATCCGCATTATCCGGATGTTTGACCAGTTTGGCTTCCAGTTCCTGCAATGCGGCATCTGAACGCAACAAGCTGAACCCTTCAGCAGTATCTTGCTGCGGCAGCATCGCGCCCGGGTTACCGATTTTCAGATAGAGTGCCACGCTCGCCAGCGGGATTAGCACCATCAATACGATAGCCAGTAATCTTGCCGGATTGCCCAGTACGACGACAGGCTGCTCGATGGTTTTAACTTCTTCAAGCAGGCGCACTTGCAATTCACGTCGCCCCTGTTCAAAAGAAGATGGCGTGAGCAGTTCATTATTTAAATCTGCTTCCAACTCGCTAGCCTGATCGCGCAAAATATCAAGATTTGCTGCATCACGCAGCACTTTGTTACTGACGACTGTCTTGCGCAACAAAGGCCATACCACAAAAGGCAGTGCAACTAACAGCAGTGCAGCGCAAATTATCCAGAATAAGGTCATGCTTGGGTTTCCTTAGTACGAGCATCGCGGAGCGATACATCAGCACTCTCACCCTGCGGGAGAGAGGCAGAAGAGAGTGAACTGGCGCTTAGCTTATTGTCATTAGAGGGATTCAACACTGAAAGCGCTGGTATTTCATCTAAAAGTGCTGCAGCACGTTGCTCATCCTGTGCTGTGAGTTTAGCTTCAACAACCAGCTCCTTGCGTTTTTTCAACTGTATGACCAGAAATACACCGCCGATCAGCAACAACAGAAAAGGCGCAGACCAGAGCGGCATGGTCTCCTTATCCACAGGCGGGTCATACAGTACCGACTTGCCGAAACGCGCCACCAGCAAGTCCATAATTTCCTGATCGGTTGCCCCTTCCTTCATTTTATCGCGCATGATACGTCGCACGTCCTGTGACCAGTCTGAGTGAGAAGTGGATACCGGTTCACTTTGACACACCAGACAGCGCACTTTTTCAGCCAGATGCATCATGCGCGTTTCCACAACAGGATCATCAGCGATATCTTTCGCCACTGCGGCATAAGCGTTCGCCGGCAGCCATAAAGCGACTAAAGCGACCAGCAAAAATACCTGAAAAACAGGAAGAATTAATTTAGCGATTTTCATTGTGCCTGCAACCTCGCCACCATAGGCAGTATGGTTTTCTGTAAATTTTGCGGCGTAACAGGACCGATCAGTTTATAACGAATAATCCCCTGCTTGTCGATCACATAGGTTTCAGGTACGCCATACACGCCGAAATTAAAACCCACACTGCCATCAATATCTGACACCACCAGATTATAAGGGTCCCCGGCCGCCTTCAGCGTTTCATTACCGTCCACGGGCTTATCCTTGTAATCCATACCCACGACAGGCACGATATGCTGTTGTGAAAAGTTCATCAGCAGTGGATGCTCATCCTTACACGAACTACACCAGGAAGCCCATACATTCAGCAACCAGACTTTCCCCAGCATCTCCTTAGAAGCAAACTGTTTGGCCGGTTCATGCAACAACGGCAGCACGAAAGCGGGAGCGGCCTTACCTACCAGCGGCGAAGGTATTTCAGCAGTATCGCGCCCGAGTCCTCTGTACAGAAAGACGGACAAAATAACAAAAAGTACAAAGGGAAGAATAAAACGCATCATAATGTTAATCCTTTTAAATGTGGATTGATGATTGCGGCGCAGTTGCAAGTACTGCCTTTTTGTGGATACGATAACGGCGATCAGACACGGCCAGAATTCCCCCCAGCCCCATCAGCAGACAGCCGGCCCAAATCCAGTCGACAAAAGGTTTGATGTAAACACGCACCGCCCATGCACCATCCGATTCCGAAATCGGTTCACCGAGCGATACATATAAATCACGGAACACCCCGGGTTGAATAGAAGCATCAGTCATCGGCATGCCAGAGGCATTGTACTGACGTTTTTCAGGCAGCAATTCGCCCAGCGACCGGCCATCCTGATACACCAGCACATGTCCCGTGCTTGCGGTATAGTTTGGTCCTGCTGTTTGCGTCACACCCTTGAAACGGAATTCAAAGCCGCCCGCCATCACTGTATCGCCGACATTCATGCGCACATCGCGCTCGGTTTCATAGCCCTTTACCAGCGTCACGCCGATGATAAAAATAGCCATACCAAGATGCGCCGCCTGCATACCGTAATAACTCATGCTTTGGCGACGTACACGCGCCATGAATGTACCTTGCCCGCTCCAGCGCTGCTTTAAGCTGATCACCAGCGATGCGATAATCCAGAATGCCATCAGCAAGCCCAATACCACCATTGCTGAAAATTTATTCGATTCCAGCGACAGAAAGCGCCCCATGCTCAAGGGCAAAATCAACGCCAAGACCAGCGCACTGGCAAATCCCCACTGCACACGGCGAGCCAGATCGGGCACCGACATTTTTTTCCAGCGCGCCAGCGGCCCCAACCCCATCATAAATACCATCGGGATCATCAGTGGCACGAAAACCGCTTCGAAGTACGGAGGACCTACCGAGAGTTTGCCATAGCCTAACGCATCCATAAACAGCGGATACAGAGTACCGATAAACACCGATGCGGAGGCGACTGACAGCAATACATTGTTGGAGAGCAGCAATGATTCTCGCGACAAGATATCGAACTTGCCGCCCAGGCCTACTTTCGGCGCGCGCCAGGCGAACAGCAACAATGAAGCACCTATCACCAGCACCAGAAAGCTCAGGATAAAAATACCGCGTTTTGGATCTGCGGCAAACGAATGCACCGAGGTCAGCACGCCTGAACGCACCAGAAAGGTGCCCAGCAGGCTAAGAGAAAATGCGCCTATCGCCAGCAGTACGGTCCAGCTTTTGAATGCGCCGCGTTTTTCCGTCACTGCCAGCGAATGAATCAATGCCGTGCCCAATAGCCAGGGCATGAACGAAGCATTTTCAACCGGATCCCAGAACCACCAGCCACCCCAGCCCAGCTCATAATAAGCCCAGCCGCTACCCAGCATGATGCCGATGGTCATAAAGACCCAGGCAACCGTAGTCCAGGGGCGTGACCAGCGCGCCCAGGTTGCATCCAGCTTACCGCCCAGCAAAGCCGAAATAGCAAAGGCGTAAGCGACTGAAAAACCGACATAACCCATGTACAACATCGGCGGATGGATCACCAATCCCGGATCCTGCAACAAGGGATTCAAATCCTGCCCGTCCGCCGCTGCCGGCAACAGGCGGGTGAACGGACTGCTGGTAAACAGCATGAACATGATAAAACCGACTGAAATCAGCCCCATCACACCCAGCACGCGGGCGACCATTTCTTCAGGCAAATGCCGGCTGAAAATCGCGACAGCTGCCGTCCAGACTGACAGAAACAGGGCCCATAACAGCAACGACCCTTCATGACCGCCCCAGATCGCCGCAAAGCGATATTGACCGGGTAAATGAGAATTGGAATGCTCCGCAACATACAGCACGGAAAAATCATTCGCTAAAAATGCATAGGCAAGTGCTGAGAATGCCAGGCTGACAAACACAAACTGTCCGTAAGCCAGCGGGCGGGCAACGCCCATCAATACGCTGTTATTCCGTGCTGCACCCAATATCGGCAAAACGCCCAAAATCATGCCTAAAAACAGTGCGATTATGAGTGAAAAATGACCTAGTTCTGGAATCATGTATAAGCTTTCAACAGTTATTTGGCAACGGGTGCAACAACTTGAGGGGCGGCGGCCCGCTTCAATGCATCTTTGGCTTCCGGCGGCATATAATTTTCGTCATGCTTAGCCAGCACTTCTGATACATGCATCTGTCCGTCAGCTTCCATCTTGCCTTGTGCCACGACGCCTTTGCCTTCCTTGAACAAGTCAGGCAGGATACCTTTGTAGACTACCGGCAGACTGCGCTTCAAATCCGTGATCATAAAGTGTACGGTCAAGCCGTCTTTCTCTCGCTTGACACTGCCGGCTTCTACCAGACCACCGATGCGGAAATTCCGGTTCTGTGGTGCTTCCTTGTTGTAAACCTGAGTCGGGGTAAAATACAGGCTGACGTTATCTTTCAGCGCATTCAGTACCAGTCCCACTGCTAGTCCAACCGCAGCGATGCCTACGATAATAAATAATGCTCTTTTCTGACGCGGTTTCATATTAATCCTATAAAAAATTGTCCACGAAATACACAAAAAACACGAAAAATCAAAAACACCTAGCGAAATCACACTTTAGGTTAGCTTCTAAATTTGTATAATTGTTTTTTTAGTGACTTTCGTGGGGAAAAAGAATTTAAGGTCTATTCTTCTTCTGAGGCTTCATGCATCAGGCGCACCTGTTGCAAGGTAATTTTTCGCTTGTGCAATACCATCGCGATTTCAATCGCAAAAATCAGAAAGGCAACTCCATATGATCCTATCAACACATAGGTCAGCGGATGCGCGTGCATCCAGATATCCAGATTCATTGTTTTACCTCCGCCAACTCAGCAACCCACTGAGTATTGCGTTCACGTTCCAAAATAATGCTGCGCACCCGGGTCAAGGCGATAGCCATCGCATACAACCAGCAGGCAGCCAGCATGGTGAACATTGCCTGCTGCATGGTGATTTGCATGGATGTTCCGGTAAACTTGATGGTAGAACCCTGATGCAGGGTATTCCACCACTTTACCGAAAAATAAATAATCGGCACGTTCACGGACCCCACGATTGCCAGCAAGGCCGCGGCACGATCAGCACGGCGCGGGTCATCAATCGAAGCATGCAGCGAGATAAAGCCCAGATACAGGAACAACAGGATCAACTCGGAAGTCAGACGTGCATCCCAAACCCACCATGCGCCCCACATCGGCTTGCCCCACAACGCACCAGTCCAAAGCGCAATAAAGGTAAACAGCGCACCGGTCGGGGCGATGGCCGTTGCCATCATGGAAGACAGGCGGGTATTAAAGATCAATCCCATCGCGGCATAAGCGGCCATGATCATATACAGGAACATGGACAGTATTGAGGAGGGCACATGAATAAAGATAATGCGATAAAACTCACCTTGCGTTGCATCGGCAGGCGCCACCACAAACCCCAGATACAGCCCTGTCGCACAGAGCAGTGCTGATAAAATTGCAAACCAGGGAATCAGCTTGCCGGCCAATGGATAGAAGTTGATTGGTGCAGCATATTTAAACCAGTTTATTGCCAAAATCTTACTCCATCGAAATTCTTAAAGCCTGTGCCGTAACCCAGGGGGTAAATACCAGCGCTAACACCAGCAAGGCACCCATCAGGGACAGATGCGCCGATACATTCATTCCACTCACCACAGCCTGCACTGCACCCGTACCGAAAATCAGCACCGGTATACATAAGGGCAATACCAGCAATGACAATAACACACCGCCACCCCGCAACCCCAAGGTTAATGCGGCACCTATCGCGCCCACCATACTGAGAATCGGGGTCCCCAGCAGCAGCGTCAGCATCAGCATCCCTATCGCCGCTATCGACATATCAAACTGTAAGCCTAACACCGGCGTGAGCAATACCAGCGGCAAACCGGACACCATCCAATGCGAAGCTATTTTACCCAGCACCAGCATAGACAAGGGCTGCGGGACCAGCAACATCTGCTCCAGCGTACCATCCAGATAGTCGGCTGAGAAGAGCCTGCCTAACGATAACATTGATGAGAGTAGAGCCGCCACCCACAATACGCCGGGTGCCATTTTGCGCAGCATGTCCGTTTCCGGTCCGACACCGAGCGGAAACAAACTAACCACCATCACGAAAAAAATCAGCGTTGTCAACACATCTGCGCGACGGCGCATGGCCAGAATCAAATCACGGCGCACCACTAACATCAGCAGGTAAAATAAAGTCTTCATGAAAGCGACAAAATTTCCATTCCCGCCACCTTCAAGGGTTGATGGGTAGTAAAAACAATCATACCTTGCCGCTGCAGATGTTCGTCAATCAACGCCTCAATCAGCGCCACCGCTCCGACATCCAAGGCAGTCAAAGGTTCATCCAGTATCCATAAAGCCGCATCATTAACCAGCAAACGGGCCAGTGCGACCCGGCGTCGCTGCCCCTGCGACAGCACTTTGGCCGGCAAACGTTCACGACCTTTTAACCCCATACGTCGCAACGCGGCAAGCGCCTCGTTTTCAGTCAAATGCCCGCCGGCCAGCCCCGCCGAAATACGCAGATTTTCCAGCGCACTCAATTCATCCTTAATTGCATTTAAATGCCCAAGGTAAATCATTTGCGCGTAATAATCTTCTGCCATCTTCTGGATATCCTCACCACGCCAGCATATGCTTCCCTCATCAGGCACCAGAAAACCACACAAAGTACGCAGCAAACTGGTCTTGCCGCTGCCATTCGCACCCTGAATTTGCAGAATCTGCCCTGGACAAAGGGTAAAGCTTAATCCGGAAAAAAGTCTGTGATCACCGCGACTACAAGCAAGATTACTGACTTCCAGCATGGAAATAACCTGAAATTTAACAATGCCGGATTATATACGATTGCATCTGACCATTACGCACCATTGCTTTATAATCGAACTACTTTAAGCAATTTGGATGACTCACATGGGATTTTTGGCCAATAAACGCATTTTGATCACCGGCATGATCAGCAACCGTTCAATCGCCTACGGGGTTGCTGTTGCGATGCATCGCGAAGGCGCACAGCTGGCTTTTACTTATCAAGGCGAACGGGTACACGATCGTGTGATCGGACTGGCAAGGCAATTTGACAGTGAACTGGTATTTCAATGTGATGTCGCCAGCGATGATGAAATCAATCAATTGTTTGTGGATTTGAAGCAGCATTGGGACGGTTTTGACGGTTTTGTACATGCGATTGCCTTTGCACCGCGCGAAGCGCTGGAGGGCGAATTTCTCGACGGTTTCAGTCGTGAAGCTTTCCGTATTGCACACGACATCAGTTCCTACAGCTTCCCCGCCATGGCGAAAGCCGCACTGCCGATGATGGTAGGACGACGCGCGGCCATATTGACTTTAAGCTATCTGGGCGCGGTTCGCACCATGCCTCACTACAACGTGATGGGGATGGCCAAGGCTAGCCTGGAAGCTTCTGTGCGCTACCTTGCAATGCATCTTGGTAGCAGAGGCATACGCGTAAATGCGATCTCTGCAGGGCCAATCCGCACGCTGGCTGCTGCGGGCATTGCCGATTTTGGCAAACTGCTTAGTTACAATGAAAAAAATGCCCCTTTGAAACGCAACGTGACCTCAGAAGAAGTAGGCAACGCCGCCGCCTTCCTGTGCAGCGATCTGGCCAGCGGCATTACCGGCGAAATTACCTATGTGGATGGCGGATTCAACACCACCTCGCTAGGCTCAACCGAAGCCTGAATGCACAAACACGAACGGGCAGGGCAATAATGCCATCCCAGACATTGCAAAGATACTCGCCGGCCCCGCCTGTCACCGCCCCCCCGCAGACACGGAAAAGGGCATACGAACCGCTACGTGAGTTACGTTAACTGAAAGCCTATATGTTTAACCACCCTTTTTTACTGCACTGGCTGATTATGTCGCTCTCGCTCTGGGTTGCCAGCTATATTTTCAGCGGCATCAGATTTACCACCCCGTCCTCATTGCTGATTGCGGCACTACTGCTTGGTTTTGCGAATGCAATCATCAAACCCTTACTCATACTGCTTACCCTGCCGCTGACGCTGCTGACATTCGGATTGTTTCTGCTGGTGATAAATGCGCTGATGATACTGCTGGTTTCATCAATAGTGCGTGGCTTCACCGTATCGGGATTCTGGACGGCCTTGTTCGCAAGCATTTTCATCTCCCTCTTCAATGTCTTGATCAGCCCGCTTTTCATCACCCCTGTGATGCCACTACCCTTTTCCGGTCACTGGTTATAGCCTCAGCCCCGGCAGGGGCGAATGATTAACTGATGTTCCTCTGTAACCTCAGTTAATCAGGCATAAAACCAATTTTTCCAGGGCAGCCCGGCAGCTGCTTGGCTGCATCTTGCTTTAAAGAATGCACCTGGACTTCATTTTCCTTCACGGATGTTACCTATCTGCCATCAAGTTTCGGCGTAGCCTTTTGTTGCGCTGTGTGTGCCTCCGCTGTGCGCCGCCGAAGTTAGCCTGTCTATTGCGGCCAGAGCCAAACCCGCAGGGATCTTATTGCCGTTTGGCCTCCTGCAAAATTGGTTTAGTGTTTAACTGACGGATATTGCTGCGTCACATCAGTAATCTATCGTTGCCGCATTGCTCAGGCTTACTCAGGTCATGCGCGAGAAAATCGGCAATATGCCAGCTCAAGTCTCCCTGTATCGCGGCAAGGTCTGCCGAAAAACCGTGAAGGCTCGCTCATACCCGGGGGGCCGTGTCATGGCAATGGATGTCTCACTGATGCCAGTAAGTCACCCACTCGTGCCGCTGAGCACTCTACTGCAATGCATTTTATTACTTATCAATCATATTGTTGCGCATTATTTTTTTTGCCTTGCGTCTGATGCAGGGCCATAAAGGTCTCATTGCCGCCAGTAGAGGTTCGACCCGGGCCAATAGAAGACTCTCCAAAACCA
Organism: uncultured Nitrosomonadales bacterium; assembly: GCA_903915035.1. Classification (GTDB taxonomy): domain Bacteria; phylum Pseudomonadota; class Gammaproteobacteria; order Burkholderiales; family Gallionellaceae; genus Gallionella. The sequence continues at coordinate 18,136 of CAIWRI010000042.1, forward strand.
ATAGCAGTCGGGCTAAAACCAGGGGGCGTCAATGATATACCGGTGGAACTGCCATATATCCCCGTAGCAGTCGGACAAACTCCCGTGAGTTGTAAACCAGTTTGATTGAGACATGACGCGGCCTCTGGTGTCGGACTAACATAACAATCACTGGTTTTGAGCATTTGCATTATCGTTTTACGGTCGTTTTACGCAAAACCTAGTCCACAGAGATCGAAAAGCACTTTAAAATCAATAGAAAAAACTCTGAACAATAATTATCAAGGGTTGTCGCGAGCGCGTACCATCGGTTAGCATGTAGAAGTAGTAACAATTAATTACAAATTCTGCTGATTTATAAACATTTTATTTACACTTCCGCTCTATTATGTACTAACCAGCCGTTCTGAAGACTGGTTCGAGACAAGCAGCAGGGCAAGCGACAGATCACTCAGGATTGATTATCAGTTCCACAGGTAATTGATTGCAAGGTGGCTTTAACAGCGCTTTATTCTCTTCCTGCTATACAGTTTGTTACTATATTACTTAGGAGTATCTACATCATGAATATCAAACATCTCAGCGCTTTTCTTGGTATCAGTTTTTGCGCCTTAATGAGCACCAGCGCATTTGCCCATGAACAGCATTCACACAGGAATGGCTGTGAGCATTCAACAGCTAAAGAGTATGGCGCACATTTTGAAAAGCGCATGGCGGCATTGCGCACCGCGTTAAAACTGACAGCTACGCAGGAAACCGGCTGGACCGACTTTGCCGGTAAAATGAAACCGGCTGAAATGGCAAAGCATGAGCATCAGGATTGGGCAAAGTTGAATACGCCTGATCGTCTTGATCGTATGCTGGATGGCATGAAGCTGCATGAAAAGAGCATGGAAGAGCATGTGGCCGCAGTCAAAACCTTCTATGAGATCCTGAATGCCGATCAGAAAAAAACCTTTGATAGCAACTTTACGGGTCAACATCATGAGGGTCATCATCACTGGAAACATCATCATGATCATGACGGGCAGGATAAAAAATAAAGTACCGTGGGTTTAATTAGCGTATCTGCAATTCGGCAGACCGCTTGCCCGGTAAATTTTAACGAAGCTCCCGGGATACTGCTGAATTTATGCGAATATTTTGCAATTAAAGCACATATGTCGGATGCAAACGCTTTGTAAAAATGAATTAGAAAGAGCATATATCATGAAAAAATTATTGGTTCTCATTCTTGTAATCGTATCAATCACGCCAGCTTACGCTGATCATGGCAGGGGTTGGGGTGGCGGCAGGGGAGGCTACTGGGGAGGCGGCTGGATCGCTCCGGCTATTGTAGGTAGTGTTATTGCTTACGATTTAGCTTATAGTCGTCCCTACCCTTATTCTGTGTATGAACAACCCTATCCGGTGTACGTACAAAGTTCTCAGATCTATGAACAGCCTGTTCAAGTTCAGCCGCCAGCCCAAATCTGGTATTACTGTGAATCGGCAAGAAGTTATTATCCATATGTGCCCAATTGCCCTGAAGGATGGAAATCTGTTCCTGCGCAACCTCCTCAGGCTCGTTAGACATTATGTGTTGAGTCATCTACGGTGTGAATTAAAGTAACAATTTATTCTATATAACAACAGTTTGGAGATTGAAACCATGCGTTATTCTGTGATTGCAGTAACTTTACTGGGCGTGCTGTCGGGGTGTGCAAATATTCCGAATGGCCCCAGTGTTGCAGTGATGCCGGCTCCCGGCAAATCTTTTGAGCAATTCAATGCCGATGACAATCTATGCAGACAATACGCCCAAAATGCGATTGGAACATCGGCCAACGATGCTGCAGCAAACAGTGAAGTAAAGAGCATTGCAATCGGCACAGCAATAGGCGCTGTGGCCGGCGCACTTATGGGCGGACATCAGGGTGCCGGATCGGGTGCGGCCATAGGGATGCTGGGCGGCGCATCCGTGGGTTCAAATCAGGCGCAATATAGCGGGCGTGAGACTCAGCGCCGCTATGACATTGCCTATGAGCAATGTATGTATGCCAAAGGAAATCAGCTTCCGCAAAGCAACGCTTACCGGCCCAGGGTAATTTATTCTAGACCTCCTGTGCAATCCGCACCGGCATACTATCCCCCTCCGCCACCCAATACGTCCGCGCCAGCTTATTATCCACCTCCGCCCCCGGGACAATAAGCCGGACAATTCTTAGCAACTGATATTACGCAATAAAAACAACTTCGCCGGGGCAGACTGGCAGCTGCAAATCTGTCGGCGCACCTCTATACCCAGCAAACAAAGCGCGACGGCACCGCTGTTTGCTGGATATCGAGGCGATGCATAGCGTTACGATATGCAGAAAGCATCGCATTAGAGACTTTATAACGAGTGAGCAACTACTGACCAGCAGAGTATCGACAGACTTCAGTTCAACGAGGACGATGCTCCCGGTCAAACTTATTCTCAGCATCGGTCACATGACTGACCAGCACGTGAGAGATCATATTCATGCCTATGCCTGCAAACACGGCCGGTATCAAATACAGCGCAAGAGAGATCTCCGATCTGAAAATAGTATCGTCAAGTAAAGAAGTCGACAATCGTGCCATCGCTTTCAGTCGCTGCAAAAGAAACACATCCACGCCGGATAACATAATGAGGATAACTGCGAACAGCAGCACCGTATGACGTGAAATCACTCGCTTCCACATCATATAGCCATACAGAGAAACAGGTAAAATCATTGAAAAAATGATCAGCGCAAAAAAATCAAACTCTATAAATACGGATTTATTCATTTTCAATTTGCCTGCTGATTTTACGTCTGAGAGACAAGGTATCCAGATAGGCGAGTTAACGGCTATGCGACTTTAATCTGACAAGGGAATTGTAATACTGTCCAGAGCGGTGTGCATGGCCGCCAGAATGAGCTTATCAGCCGCCAACTGGTCTATGTCAGGAATATCCCAATCAAAAATTCTGCGATACTTTTCAACCAGACTGCGCATGTCCGCAATAATTTCATTACGATACCTGTCCAACTCAATTTGCTCTATGTCTTTCATGATGAACTCCTTTTATGATTGAGTAACCGCACAGCCTGTTCGTCATCCTTTAAACGATTTAAGCTGCGGACAGGCGATATACTATACCGCTAATTTTGTACGGGATTCGCTGGTTTGGCATCGTCTTGCTGATTGTGTGTATCGGACGCGTCCCTCTGCTTGGCTTGCCCGCGATGATGATCTCGTTTAACCGGTTTATCCGGACTTTTACTGACGCTTTGATAACCATTGCCGTGATAGCCCGTTCCAAATGCGGCAGGATCAATATCCGCCATGGCCGCAGTAGATAGTACAAATATGGCGACTACGCATAGAAATTTTGCTGGCATATTCAATTCCTTCACTTCAAGGTATATCGTGTTTCAAAATGAAAAAAATTTCAAGCCCGAACGAACCTGAGATATCTTTTTTGGCCCGGCGGGGATTATTTTTTATCCTGCATATCACGATCCTGGCGCACATGGTGGTGTTGCATATGGCGTCTACCCATAAATTCACTGTCAAAAATCTTTTTCTGATCGGCATTCAAGGCCTGATAGAAGATTCTGACCGCAGCCACGTGTTCCTCCATATTCTTTTCATGCAGCTTCATGCCATTCAGTATGCGATCCAGCCGATCAGGCGTACTCAGCGTCGCCCAATCCTCATGCTTCGCCATTTCGGGCGACTTCATTTTACCTGCAAAATCGCCCCAACCCGCTTCCTGAGGCGTGCTCAATTTTAGCGCGCTATGCAGTTTGTCCATATGTTTTTCAAAAAAAGCGTCATGTGCTTTGCCGGATGAATACTCACATCCGTGATGATATTGTTCATGAGCAAACGCGCTGTTGCTCAATAAAGCGGTAAAACTGATGGCAAGAAAGGTGCTCAAATGTTTTTTATTCATGTTATTTCTCCTGTTTGATTGAATGAGTATAAAACTGTTTAATAGTCCGTTTTCTCGCTACTCAGGGAGTCGGTCATTATGCAAAACTGCATCTCCCTAAGCCGTGGGTAATTTCCGGCAACACAGTTTCAATACGTGTGCTGTTGCAGGCATAATAGTGAGCAAGTGTAAGAAAAGTGTTTGCAGAACTGCATAATTCGTAATCAATTGTTACTTGATTCACAGCGAGGTGAAGATTTATGTGGTGAGCAATAATTAGCTATGTAGATTCGCACTCAATAGCAAGCGGTAAAGTTGTAAAAAATTGTTTCAAATACCGTGACTTTCATATTCTTCCGTATAATCCAGCCAACTTATTTGCATACATCGAATACCATGCCATCTCAGCCCCCACACTCCTCGCCTTCTCGCCTGACCGCCCTGATTTTTCTGGCAGGCTTTATCTCTGTTGCGCATGCGAAAGGGGGCGATAGTCGTCAAGGTGGTAACGGTCCGACACCGGTCGCGGCAGCCATCGTACAGCAGCAGTCCATGCCCGTATGGATAGAAGCGCAGGGCACTGCAATTCCGCAGCGTTATGTCAGCGTGATGCCGCGCGTGGCAGGACTGCTGACCAGCATCAATTTTAAGGAAGGTCAGGCAGTTAAAGCCGGACAATTGCTGGCAACCCTGGATGCAGAACCCTACCGCATACTGCTAGCACAGGCAGAGGCGCAAATGCTGCGCGATAGAGCAACCCTTGAGGGCGGAAAATCCGACTTGCAGCGTTATGAAACCCTGCTGACACAGGATTCCATTGCAGCTCAACAGGTAACAGATCAACGCTTTTTGGTAGCGCAACTGACCGGCACCGTCGCTACCGACAAAGCCGCAACAGACAACGCACAATTACAGCTTGCTTACACCCGCATCACTGCACCGATTTCAGGCATCGCTGGTCTGCGCCAGGTCGATACCGGCAATATGCTAGGCACCACCGGTGCTATTGGTGGCGGCAACAGCGCACTGTCCGGCACAGCCGCGACAGCCACACCGATTGTTAGCATCGCACAAGTGCAACCCGTCAACGTATTATTCGCCATTCCGCAAAACCAGTTACCTGCGGTACTCACGCGCCTGCATAGCGGCGCCACCTTATCCGTACAGGCATGGGATCAGCGTCGCGCCAACGTGTTAGACACAGGCCATGTGATTGCTGTGGATAATCAGATTAATTCCGCCACCGGCACCGTAATGATTAAGGCACAGTTTGCCAATTCCCGCCTGTCGCTGTTTCCTAACCAGTTTGTCAATGCAAAACTGCTCGTTGACACCCTCAAGGGTGCACTGACGATACCGACTGCGGCCATCGCCACCGGGGCACCCGGCAGCTATGTGTATGTGATCAACAGTAACAACAAAGTAATGCTGCGCACCGTGACCACCGGTGTCACCGACAAAGATACCACCACGATTACCGCCGGACTCAAATTAGGTGAGCGCGTCGTCACCGATGGTCTGGACAAATTAAGAGAGGGTTCTTTAGTACAGATTGTCACGCCAGCGGGTAAACCCGACGGAAAATCAGGCAGAAAAAATGAAGGCAAGTCAGGCGAATGGAAAAAATGAGCAGCACACCACCGGAATCATTAGAACCCGTCGTTGCCGTCATTAACCCTGAAATAACCGATTACCCCAGTCCCTCCAGACTGTTTATTCTGCGCCCTGTCGCCACCAGCCTGCTGATGCTAGCCGTTCTGCTGCTGGGTTTTTTAGGCTATCAACTGCTGCCGCAATCCGCGCTGCCCGAAGTGGACTACCCTACCATACAGGTGACTACACTCTATCCGGGGGCCAGCCCCGATGTCACGACCTCATCCATTACATCGCCCCTGGAGCGGCAATTCGGCCAGATGCCGGGTCTGTCACAAATGTGGTCGAGCAGTTCAGGTGGTGCCTCGGTCATCAATCTGCGTTTTGATTTGACCCTGCCGCTCGATGTCGCCGAGCAGGAAGTACAGGCGGCAATCAATGCCGCAACCACTTTTTTACCGCTTGATTTACCCCAGCCGCCGATTTATGCCAAAGTCAATCCGGCTGATACCCCGGTCATTACCCTGGGTCTGACTTCTGAAACGTTACCGCTGACTCAGTTGCAGGATCTGGCTGATACCCGTTTGTCACAAAAACTCTCACAAGTGCCCGGCGTAGGCCTGGTCAGTTTAAGTGGCGGTCAGCGCCCTGCGGTGAAAATACAGGTCAATGGCCGGCAACTGGCTGCCCTTAACTTAAGTCTGGCCAACATTCAAACGGCAATCGTTGCAGCCAATGTCAACAGCCCCAAGGGCAGCTTTGATGGCAGCACACGTGCGTTGACCATCAATGCCAACGACCAGTTGCAATCCATTGCTGATTATCAAAAACTCATCATTTCCTACAATAACGGCGCACCGGTGCGACTGGGCGATGTCGCCAGCGTCACACAAGGCGCAGAAAATGAGCTGCTGTCCGCCCGGGTCAATCACAAACCCGGCATCGTCATCAATGTTCAGCGCCAGCCCGGCGCTAACGTGATTGCGGTAGTCGATCATATTCAGCAGATGCTGCCGAAATTGCGCGACAGCCTGCCGGGTGCCACGCAACTGACCGTACTCTCTGATCGCACCGTCACCATCCGCTCGGCCATCAGCGATGTAAAGTTTGAACTGATGCTCTCGGTGATACTGGTCATCCTGGTGATATTCCTGTTCCTGCGCAGCGCCCGCGCCACCTTCATTCCGGCAATGGCAGTTCCCTTGTCACTGGTCGGCACTTTCGGCGTCATGTACCTGGCCGGTTTTTCCATCAATAATCTCACCCTGATGGCAATGACCATCGCCACCGGTTTTGTGGTGGATGATGCGATTGTGATGATCGAAAATATCGCACGCTACATCGAGCAGGGCGAACCACCGATGCAAGCCGCATTAAAAGGCGCAAAACAAATCGGCTTCACCATTATTTCACTGACTATTTCACTGATTGCCGTGCTTATCCCTTTGCTGTTCATGGGAGATGTGGTAGGCCGGTTATTTCGTGAATTTGCCATCACGCTGGCGGTCTCCATATTAATCTCAGCGGTAGTTTCGCTGACCTTCACACCGATGCTGAGCGCAAGACTGCTCAAACCGGCAAGCGATGAAAAACATGGCCGCGTGCTCACTTATTTTCAGCTTCAGTTCGAACGGCTCACGGCAGTTTATGGCCGTGCCTTGCATCAGGTATTACGCCATCAGAACATGACGTTGATCGTCGCTACCGGCACGCTGGTATTGACCGTTCTGCTGTATATTTTTATTCCCAAAGGGTTTTTTCCGGTTGAAGATACCGGCATGATTCAGGGCATAACCCAGGCGTCGCAAGGCATCTCGTTTCAGGAAATGAATCGACAACAACAAACCCTGGTCGACACCCTCTTGAAAGATCCGGCCGTTGCCAGCATTTCATCCTTTATCGGCGTAGACGGCACCAACACCTCGCTCAATAGCGGTCGACTGCTTATCAGTTTAAAACCGCTGGAACAGCGCCGTGACCGGGTCACTCCGATTATCAACCGCCTGCAAAAGCTTACCGCTGAGGTGACGGGGATTGATCTGTATATGCGTCCGGTGCAGGATCTGACCATAGACGATCTGGTCAGTCGCAGTCCTTATCAGTTCAGCATTACCTCAACGGATGCGGCTGCACTCTCTGCCTGGAGCCGCACTCTGCTGGATAAGTTGCAGGCTTTGCCGGAATTGATGGATGTCGCCAGCAGTGTGCAGAACAAAGGGCTGCAAGCCTATGTAGACATCGACCGCGATGCGGCATCACGCCTGGGGATCACGGTTACGAATATCGACAGCGCACTCTACAGCGCGTTTGGCCAGCGGCTGATTTCCACTATCTTCACCCAGTCGACGCAATACCGGGTGGTGTTGCAGTTAGCTTCTGAGGACAGGCAAGGCCTGCATGGTTTTGACAGCATTTACCTGACTTCAGCTTCCGGCGCATCGGTGCCCTTATCGCAAATCGCGCATATCGAACAGCGCACAGGGTTTCTGGAAGTTGACCACTTGGGGCAATTCCCCGCCGCGATGATTTCATTCGATCTGGCAAAAGGGGTCTCGATAGGCGCTGCGGTAGACGCAATCCATAAGGCACAAAAAGAAATCCAGCTACCGGCTTCGATTCCCTTGAAAATGCAAGGGGCGGCGGCAGCTTTCGAATCAGCACTGTCCAATCAGCTCTGGCTGCTGCTCGCGGCGATAGCCACCATGTATATTGTGCTGGGCGTCCTGTATGAAAGCTTTGTCCATCCCGTGACGATATTATCGACCTTGCCCTCGGCCGGTATCGGTGCCCTGCTGGCATTGATATTGTCCGGCAACAGCCTGACAGTGATTGCCATCATCGGTATTATTCTGCTGATCGGCATTGTCAAAAAGAACGCCATTCTGATGGTGGATTTTGCGCTTGATGCGCAACGGAATCAGGGTATGTCAGCAGCGGACGCGATTTTTCAGGCAGCCATGCTGCGTTTAAGACCTATCCTGATGACGACCTTTGCCGCACTATTTGGTGCAGTGCCCTTGATCGTCGGCGGTGGTATGGGCGCTGAACTGCGCCAGCCGCTGGGGATTGCACTGGTAGGTGGCCTGCTGCTCTCGCAACTGCTGACATTGTTTACCACGCCGGTGATTTATCTGGCTTTTGACCGTTTGTTAGTCAGATGGTCAAGCGCAAAGGATGTCTCGTGAACTTTTCCGCACCGTTCGTGAAGCGCCCGGTCGGCACCACGCTGCTGGCAATAGCCGTCTTGCTGGCCGGCACCATTGCCTTCAAACTGCTGCCGGTCGCCCCGCTGCCGCAAGTTGATTTTCCGACCATCAATATCAGGGCCAGTTTACCAGGTGCCAGCCCCGATGTGATGGCGGCCACCGTAGCCACACCGCTTGAGCGTTCGCTGGGACGCATCGCCGGCATCTCCGAGATGACTTCCAGCAGTTCACTGGGTTCGAGCAACATCACCTTGCAGTTCGATTTATCGAAAGAGATTAACACTGCCGCACGCGAGGTACAGGCCGCCATCAATGCCGCCGGTCCCATGCTACCCACCGGCATGTCCGGCAATCCCAGCTACCGCAAGGTTAATCCTGCCGATTCGCCCATCATGCTGTTGTCGCTGACTTCAAAAAGCCTGTCGGTGAGCCAAATGTATGATGCGGCCTCAAGCATCCTGGCGCAAAAAATCTCACAAATGTCCGGGGTAGGTCAGGTAACAGTAGGCGGCGGCGCGCTGCCCGCCGTGCGTGTTGATCTTGATCTGGATCAGATCAACAGCATGGGAATTTCCCAGGAACAAGTCAGAATCGCCATTGCCACGGCCAACATCAACGCACCTAAAGGCGCGGTAGAAGACGGAAAAAATCGCTGGCAGATACACGCTAACGACCAGCTCACCACCCATGAAGCGTACTCCAATCTGACTGTTGCCTTTGTCAAGGGCGTCGCCGTCAGACTGAAGCAGATCGCGCACATCAGCGCCGGCTCACAAGACATGTACAACATGGGCATGTCCAACGGTGAGCCTTCGGTGCAACTGATCATTTTCCGCCAGCCGGGTGCAAATATCATCGACGTAGTGGATCAAATCAAGGCACAACTACCGGTACTGACCGCCTCAATCCCCAAGGCTATCAACATCAACGTGGTGCTTGATCGCACCACCACCATCCGCGCCTCCTTGCATGATTCGATCATGACCTTGCTGCTGTCTGTCGTGCTGGTAGCCCTGGTAGTCTTTCTTTTTCTGCGCGACTGGCGTGCAACCCTCATCCCTGCCATTGCCGTACCTATTTCGCTTATCGGCACCTTTGCCGCGATGTATTTGCTCAACTACAGCCTGGACAATCTCTCGCTGATGGCGCTGATCGTCGCGACAGGCTTCGTGGTTGACGATGCGATCGTGGTGCTGGAAAACATCATGCGCTATATCGAAAAGGGACTCTCCCCCGTGCAAGCGGCACTGCAAGGCTCCAGGGAAGTCGGCTTCACGGTTTTGTCGATGAGCCTGTCGCTGGTCGCGGTATTTTTGCCGGTGCTGCTGATGGGCGGCATCATAGGCCGCCTGTTCCGTGAATTCGCCGCCACCTTGTCGATCGCCATTTTCATTTCCCTGATCGTCTCGCTGACCGTCACACCGATGCTAGCCTCCCGACTGCTCAAAGCCCGTACTGACAGCAAACCCGGTCGATTGGCTGCAGCTGGTGAACGCGGCTATGCCCGGCTGCTGCATGCTTATGATGTTAGCCTTAGCTGGTCGCTCAAACACCACCGCATCATGCTGCTGCTGTTTTTTTCAACTATTGCATTTACCGTCTATTTATACAGTATCGTACCCAAAGGTTTTTTCCCGACCCAGGATACCGGGGTGGTAACAGGCAGCATACAGGCTGATCAGGCCATCTCGTTTCAGGCGATGTCGATCAAGCTCAAGCGTATCGTCGCACTGATTAAAACCGAGCCTGCGGTACAAAATGCGGTGGCTTTCACAGGCGGGGGCGGCACCAACGGCGGCTTCGTTTTTATGACCTTGCAACCTTACTCTCAACGCCCGGATGCCACCACGGTGATCGGCCGTCTGAGGCATAAGCTCAACTCGATACCCGGCGCACAAGTATTTTTAGCTCCCTCGCAGGATATTCGCGCCGGTGGCAGACCCTCCCCCGCCCGTTATCAATACACCTTACAGTCCGGTGATTTGAATGAACTGCGTGTCTGGGAGCCTCGCGTACTCGAAGCCTTCAGGGGTATTCCGGGTTTAACCGAGGTAAACAGCGATCAGCAGAGCAAGGGGCTGGAAATTGAACTTGTCATCGACCGTGACGCTGCTGCACGTTACGGCATTTCGGTAAACACCATCGACCAGACGCTCAATGATGCGTTCGGCCAGCGACTGATTTCGACCATCTATGCGCCGCTCAACCAGTACCGCGTGGTGATGGAAGCGGATCTGCCATTTTTACAACGGCCTGAGTCTCTGAACGACATTTATCTGCTCAGTGCGACAGGACAAAAAGTCCCGCTGGCAACCCTGGCACATTACACCTTGGGCAACACGCCGCTGGTAGTCAATCATCAGGGGTTGTTTGCGGCTTCAACGATTTCGTTCAACCTGGAAAAGACCGTCTCACTGGGTCAGGCACAACAAAAAATCGCCGTCGCCATGGCGCAAATCGGCCTGCCCGGCACCATACAGGGCGGATTTCAGGGAACAGCCAAATTATTCCAGGACACGCTCAACAACCAGCCACTGTTTATCTTCACGGCGATTCTGGTGATCTACATCGTGCTGGGCATGCTGTATGAAAGCACCATCCATCCGATCACCATCCTCTCCACCCTGCCCTCTGCCGGCATGGGCGCGGTCCTTGCATTGCTGTTATTTCATATCGACTTTTCCATCATCGCGCTGATCGGGGTGTTTTTACTGATCGGCATTGTCAAGAAAAATGCGATTCTGATGGTCGATTTCGCCCTGCAAATCGAACGCAATACAGGAGCCAGTCCTCGCGACGCAATACATGAAGCCTGTCTATTGCGCCTGCGCCCCATTCTGATGACCACCATGGCTGCCCTGTTCACTGCCTTGCCGCTGGCCCTGATCACCGGCAACGGCGCGGAACTGCGCCAGCCGCTAGGTATCGCCATCGCAGGCGGACTGATTGTCAGCCAGTTGCTAACCCTGTACACCACACCGGTGATCTATCTGCAACTCGATAAAATGCGCCACTGGGGACACGCGCGCCGGGGAAAACGCAGTAAACAATTAATAATTGATAATTGATAATTACCAATTGCGGAATAAAGGGAAAAAAATGCTGAAATATATCATTATCGGATTACTGCTCACAGGTTGTGCTGCGGGGCCGGATTACAAACGCCCGGAAGTAGCGACACCCGCACAGTTCAAGGAAGGCTGGGTTAACACTGCGGCTTTGCCGACGACCGTGCCGGATGCATGGTGGGCTGTGTATGATGATGCAACCCTCAATGCGCTGGAAGTGCAAGTTGCACAAGCCAATCAGAGTCTGCGTGCCGCTTTTTATACTTACAGCCAAGCCCAGGCTCTCGCTGATACAGCACGTGCTGCCGAATATCCCACCGTGGGAGCGGGCATATCGTCCAGCAAAACCTCCGCTAACGGCGTCGTATCAAGCACGGGAGCGACAACCACGACCACCACTTCCGGCAAGAGCGCAAGTTTAACCGCCAGCTGGACACCCGATCTTTGGGGAAAAGTAAGCCGTCAGGTTGAAGCCGATCAGGCAAGTTCCGCTGCCAGCCTGGAAACGCTGCGCGCTGCTCAGTTAAGCTTGCAAGGCACGCTGGCACAGGATTACTTTTTGATTCGTCAACTGGATGCCCAGACGGCGCTGGCACGAAACACCGTCGCTGTGGATGAAAAATCGCTGCGAATCACGCAAAACCGCTACAAAGCCGGCATCGCAACCTCCGCTGATGAGGCCTTGGCCGAAGCGACTCTGGCGAATGCTCGCGTGCAGCAAGTGAGCTTTGGTATCCAGCGCGCACAACTGGAGCACGCCATTGCCGTATTGACAGGCCAGCCACCTGCCAATTTCACGCTAGCCTTCATGCCGGACCTTCAGGAACCGGCTCTGATTCCAGCGGGGCTTCCTTCACAATTGTTGCTGCGCCGCCCGGATCTCATCGCCGCAGAGCGTCAAGTAGCAGCAGCCAATGCGCAGATCGGCGTTTCAAAATCCGCCTATTTTCCGGCGTTAACCCTGTCAGGACAACGCGGTTGGCGCGGGCCGTCCTTGAGTAATCTTGTTTCTGCGCCCAACTTGTTCTGGTCTATGGGGCCCGCCCTGACCGCGACGCTACTGGACGGTGGCGCGCGCAAGGCACAAATAAAACAAAGTCAGGCAGCTTACCAGATAGCAGTCGCGCAATACCGGCAATTGAGTCTGACCGCATTGCAGCAAGTTGAAGATCAACTGGTAGCGATAACCACCCTGACAGAAGAAGCCGCCTTGCAAAAACTATCCGTTGCTGCAAATGAGCGCTCACTGCGTCTGGCAACGGATCAGTACAAGGCTGGCACAGTATCTTATTTGAACGTGGTCAACGCGCAAACAGCATCCTATGCAGCACGCAACACGGCACTGACGATCAGCGGTCAGCGCTATACAGCCAGTGTTGCGCTAATCCAGGCACTGGGCGGCGGATGGGGTAAGTCGACCCATGCGGAACTAGGTGAATCCGTAACGGATGTTACACAGCAACATCCGTTACCAAAATAAAAACAATTTCGCCGGTGTCAGTCCTGCTACTGGCTTATTAGCTTTACTCCCCGGCATTGTAGCAAACGCTTTTTCGTGAGTATCCCCATTGCGTCAGGCGATCGTAGATTGAAAGCGGTGTCCGATTGGTTGGACGCGCATTTGGATACGTTGGATTGGGTATCGACCCATGTGCAGCGTGCGCAAGCCGACCGGCCGCGGCGGCATGAGCATTGAGTCGATTTTACGCTGCGGCATTTTGAAGCAGCACCGGCGGTGAGCTTGCCGAAGAAGCGTGGCAGGCCGCTCGCGCTGAAATTCTTAAAAGGCGGTCTGAATGGCGTCAAGCCGCAAAATTGAGCCTACTTTAACCAAAACAGCCTGATCAATGAAAAATATCATTAAATACTAATTTATCGCCCGCGCACAATTCGCGTGTTTATGGATGAGAACTAACATAGTAAAGCTGCTGTTGAAAAGAGTCCGGCAACGCTATTCAATCAGGTTTCAGAGGAGATCGGCAGGTCTGAAGTAGTGTATCGGAAACAAGGTGCAGTAGACGGGATACAGTCCGCGACTCACCGGATATAGTCCGCCACGGATGAAATAAAGTCAGGCGCGGGTGAAATAAATTCAGGCAAGGACTGGCGGAACAGGGAAACACGCCAGTAGAAACCCGACATAAGCCAGTGGAAACCAGGCACAAGTCGGTGAAGTTGTTTTTATTGCGAGTATTAGATGTTACTGCGTAACATCCAATATATAATCAACAGTTGCTGGTACTTATTGCGCTTCATCTTGATCTAAAAGCGCTAACTTGTCACGAATAATTGAATGCTAAACCTCATCATTTCACCACCTGATAGTAGCCTGCTCTACTCAGGAAACTATGACTTCATTCTGGTAGGGTTGTCCATCATTGTAGCGATATTTGCATCCTATGCGGCGTTACTGGTATCCCAACACGTTACAACGGCTACACTGATTAGAGCAAAGTATCTGTGGCTGGCCGGCGGCAGCCTGTGCTTAGGTATTGGTATCTGGTCTATGCATTTTGTCGGCATGCTGGCTTTCAACTTGCCTTGCTCGACCAGCTACGATCCTATTCTCACCTTGCTTTCTACCCTGCCCAGCATACTCGCCAGTGCAGTTGCGCTAAAAATCATCAGCCGTCCGAAAATAACCACGACACAACTTGCCAACGGTGGCTTACTGATTGGTGCCGGCATCGGTGCGATGCACTATTCAGGCATGGCAGCGATGCACATGAATGGTCTGATTCGTTACGATATCAAAATTTTCCTGCTTTCCCTGCTTCTTGCCGTCATGCTGGCCACCACAGCACTTTGGATTAAATTCAAAATGCAGTCACTGCAAAACGAATGGAGCAAATGGAGTGTCATAATCAGTGCAACGGTAATGGGGTTGGCTGTCTCCGGCATGCATTACACCGCCATGGCAGCAGCCTATTTCGTACGGGACGGCGTTAGTATACTGAGCACAACGGGGATTGCCCCCTCTTTTCTTGCTGCTATCGTATTGACCGCAACTGGTCTGATTACCGTTGTCACGATTGCCGCCACTTATATCGACCATCCCGGCTTACTGTCTTTCGGACGTTCCTACAAACTGATCGGGGTGTTACTTACTATCTGGATCAGCGTTGCCTGGTTAAGTGCAGACTATTATTATGCACGTCTGACCCGGACGGTGTACCAACAAGGCATACAACTCGCCACACAACAGGTAACACAGGTTGCATTTAACCTGGATGACAACATTGAACAACTTAAAGGCATCGCACTGGTTTTTGCCCAAAACACAGACATCCGGCGTGCTTCGCAGCTTTTTACAAGCACAGCAAAGGAACAGTCTCCCGAGCTACGCAAAGCCCACTGGACGCTGGATAAAAGTTTGACTCAGCTGGATGATAGCCTGTCCCATGCGGCAAAAAGCCTGGGAGCCGACGTCATCTATCTTCTCAATTCAAGCGGGGATTGCATCGCATCGAGCAATGCGGATAAACCAGACAGCTTCGTTGGCACTAATTATGCCGATCGTGAATATTTCCGTCAGGCACGCCAAGGCGAGCACGGCCATCAATATGCCATAGGACGAGCCAGCAAAATACCCGGACTTTTTTACTCTCGCAGCATATTCGAAAAAGGTCACTTCACCGGCGCAGTCGTTGTCAAACGCAACATTTTGCAATTTTTTCGCTGGACTAATCAGACAAATGCATTTCTCACCGATGCCAACGGCGTCATCGTGCTCTCATCTGATAAGGCCATCGAATCTCACTATATGCCCGGGGCATCTGTCACAAAACTATCTGCGAAAAAGATACCGCTGCAATATAGGCAATCTGTTATTAAACCAGTAACGATCACGCCATGGAACAAAGATCGTTTTCCATTTGCGGTGCTAATCGAGGGAAAGCCAGTTGTTTTTACAGCAAAAAAACTGCCTGAGGACGCAATCACCGTCTATTCATTCCGTCCACTGGATGAAATTATCCACCTGGATAATGAAAAAATCTGGCTATTTCTTTTGCTCGCCTCTGCCGGCAGCATGTTGATCATCGCCGCAGCGGCAATCTTACTTTATTTGCTTGAATCACAGACAACCGCTGCTGACCTGCGCATCGCGGCTTCCGCGTTTGAAGCGCAGGAAGGCATGATGATCACGGATACCAACAGTACGATTTTAAGAATCAACAAGGCCTTTATCAATATTACGGGTTACCGTGTCGAAGATGCCGTTGGTCAGAAAGCCTGCCTGCTCAATTCAGACCTGCATGATAAATTTTACAACGACACCATCTGGCCACAAGTCAGACTAACCGGGAATTGGGAAGGTGAATTCTGGAGCAAGCGAAAAAATGGTGAGATTTATCCCGAATCTCTCACTATCACGGCAGTTAAAGACAAAAACAGCAATATCACGAATTATGTGCACATTTTCAATGATATTAGCGCAAATAAAGCTGCCGCAGATGAAATCAAGCATCTGGCATTTTATGATTCACTCACCGGGTTGCCCAACCGGCGTCTGCTAACTGACCGGCTCGGACAGGCTTTGGCATCAAGTGCTCGCAGCGAACAGCAAGGCGCACTGCTTTTCATTGACCTAGATAATTTCAAAACACTCAACGACACGCTCGGCCATGATATCGGTGATTTGTTATTACAACATGCAGCGGAACGCCTGACCTACTGCATGCGGGAAGGCGACACCGTCGCACGTCTGGGCGGAGATGAATTTGTGATTATCCTTGAGAAGTTAAGTGCACATGCGATCGAAGCGGCAGCACAGACTGAACTCGTGGCCCAAAAGATACTTGCCAGACTGAACCTGCCCTACAAACTCAACTCACATGTCTATTTCAACACAGCCAGCATAGGCGCTACCATTTTTAGCAGCAACAACACCGCAAAAGAGGACCTGTTCAAACAATCCGACATTGCCATGTATCAGGCAAAAAAAGCCGGACGCAACACCTTGCGTTTTTTTGATCCGGTCATGCAGGAAAATATTAACTCCCGGGCAATACTCGAAGTCGAATTGCGCAACGCCATTGAACAGCAACAATTCCATCTGTATTACCAGGTTCAGGTGAATGACGCCAATATTCCAGTCGGTGCAGAATCGCTGGTCCGTTGGATACACCCCAAACGCGGCGTGATTTCTCCCTTACAGTTTATCCCGCTGGCCGAAGAAACCGGACTTATTTTACCTATCGGTTTATGGGTGTTGAACGCGGCCTGCGCCCAAATTGCAAAATGGCAACAAAATAGCAACACCCGCGATCTTATGCTGTCAGTTAATGTCAGTGCCCGTCAGTTTCACCAGCCTGACTTTGTCAGCCAGGTGCAAGCGATTGTGCAGAAACATCAAATCAACGCGACTCGTCTGAAACTGGAACTGACTGAAAGCCTGTTGCTTGACAACGTCGAAACCATCATCACGACCATGACAGCATTAAAAAAAGTTGGTATTCAGTTTTCACTGGATGACTTTGGCACAGGCTATTCCTCCTTGCAATATCTGAAACGACTACCACTGGAGCAGCTCAAAATTGATCAGTCATTTGTACGCGACATTACTGTTGACTCCAGTGACCAGGCCATTGTGCGCACCATCATTGTGATGGCACGCAGCTTGAATATGGATGTCATTGCCGAAGGAGTAGAAACAGAAGAACAACGGACATTGCTGATCAACAAAGGCTGTACACACTTTCAAGGCTATCTCTTCGGCAGACCCGTGCCCCTCGAAGATTTTGAGACTATTTTAAAGCGCTGTTGAGATATTAATTCGGGCTTACCTTAAAAGTTTCTACGACTGCTTTCTGCCATGCAGTAACGAATATGTGCCACTATGTGCAGCTCGACATAATGGCGCAAATAGAGCAGACAGACTGTCGGTTAAATGCCAAAATAAGCATCCACAAGCTTCGAGCCTTGAGGTACAAATTTTTTAGCCATACTGAACTGAAAAAAAGGGGGACGAATCGCCCCCCGATAAATCATGACGAAGATTTATTTATCAAAAGGTTGCGGACGCGGCGTTGTATCAGTTGACGGAGGGAGAATCGGCAATTTGAACGATGACTGGTCACCCGTCAGTATCTTCATCACTAAATGCCTTGCCCAATTGTATGCGCCCCATTGTTTCAACTGCCTGGTGTAGGGTCGCTGCTTCACCATCATGGAAGTAGGGATAGATTAATTCAATGTTGCGCAACATGGGTACTTTGAAGTTAAATCGGTCGGAATCCTTACCGGTCACCGCCGATCGTCCTTCTGCCTTATTGATGGTTTTGTACGGTTCAACAACGCCCATTTTCTTGTAGGAATTGCGGCCGACGGCAGGACCATTGTGACAGGCAACACAACCGCTGTCCTTGAACAGTTTGTAACCGGTAAGCTCTTCGCTACTTAATGTTTTTTTTCGCCTTTCAACCATTTATCAAAACGGGAGTTTGGCGTTACCAGTGTTTCTTCAAAAGTAGCAATCGATTTAGTCACTTCATCAATTGTTATTTTGTCGACTTTAAAAACCATTTTAAAGTCGCTGACGTAAGCCGGAATTGATTGCAACACGCCAACGGCAAGCTCGTGGCTAAAACCCATCTCGCCAGGATTAGCAATCGGGCCACCGGTCTGAGCCTTGAAATCTGCTGCACGACCATCCCAGAATTGAGCAAGATTCATACTGGAATTAAGAACGGTAGGCGCATTGATCGGGCCTTGATACCAATGATCACCCTTGATTTTTAATCTTGGCGGCCAAGATAGGCTGGATGGGTTCATTGCTGTTAGTGGCATTCGCGGTACCGATAAAGGATGCAACCATTGCGACTGTGAGAAAGATACGACTGTTTGACATTGTGCTACCCCTTTTTAGGGTTGTATCAGGCTTTATCAAATGGAAATACGAAACTGCCTGCTTTACCCACTAAATAATTCTGGTTATTAAACCATAGCAAGTCAATTTCATTCCTGATTAGCCACAATATTCAGGCCACATGGCATCTGTCAGTCATTCCGGGCAAACCACTTCGTGATTCTCGCACTCACTGCACCACAGCGGCTTCAAAGCAAAGCTCACTAAACGCAACCCGCATTCTTGCACGACAGATCAGAATATATGAAGCACACAAACAAGCCGCCTGCACACGGCAGGGGCTTGTGTACGAACAAAATGACTTAATCAGTTCGTCCTGCACCGTTTCGAGTAGCCAAGACCAAGCAGACCGAGACCGAACAGACCGAGCGTAGCGGGTTCCGGGACTGGATTAGGATCGAAGTCCATGCAGCCAGGTAACTACCATTCCCCAAACAGACCTGCAAAACTGTATAGATTGGGCGAAGAGGCCGTCAGTTCGCCAAGATAACCATTGGCTGGTTATTGGTCTGGTCGTACCGCCGATAAAGTGTCATTCACTGCGCCAGCGTCCCAGCAACGCATGGGTAAGATAATCTGCCGCCGGAGATCGTCTGGCTAGCAGCAGCATATGCATGTAAAATCCTCCACTCCTCACTTGTACGCGGAATCATGAATACACTTACTCACTTTTCCGACTCAGGGCGTGCCCGCATGGTCGATGTGTCAGGCAAAGCAGATACGCAGCGGACAGCCATCGCCAGCGGTGTGCTGCGCATGCTACCCGATACGCTGGCGCACATCCGCGCGGGCAAAATGGCCAAAGGCGATGTATTGACGGTAGCCGACGTGGCAGCGGTGATGGCGGCCAAGCACACAACGGATATTATTCCCATGTGTCATTCCATCGCGTTGACCGGCGTGCAGATCGAATTCAGTGAAATTAACGAGCCGGACCCGCAAGGCTGTGTCGGCATCAAGGTAATCACTACCATCAGTTGCACAGGGCAAACCGGCGTAGAGATGGAAGCTTTGACCTCCGCCAATGTTGCCTTGCTGACCATCTACGATATGTGCAAGGCTATTGATCGCGGCATGCGCATCGAAGCGGTACAACTGGAAGAAAAACGCGGAGGTAAAAGCGGAATCTGGCAACGGGAAGGCGCGAAATGATAGATGTTTTATTTTTTGGTCCGGTCGTGGAACGCACCAGGGTCAATAGTTTGCAGATTCCCTTTAGCCCCGGGATGAGCTTGCAATCGCTGCACGATGCACTGGCTGCACGATACCCGCATGCTTTTGAAATCGTCTGTTTCATCGCGGTCAACGAACAACAGGTACGTGACTTGTCCATGCTGCTGACGGATAACAGCGAAGTGACCTTTATGGCCAAATTTTCCGGAGGCTGAATGAAAGCGGCTGTCAGAATTCAACAGGAAGACTTTTCGCAGGACGAAGAAATTGCCGCACTCAAGGCCAGTTCGCAGCGCATCGGCGGCATCGCCACTTTTGTCGGCTGCGCCAGAGATTTTTCGGAAGGAAGAGCCGTCTCACAGATCAGTTTTGATGCTTACGGCAGCATGGCGGTCCTGGAGATGAGCCAGTTGCGCATGGACGCAATCGAAAAATTTGGCTTACTGGATGCGCGCCTGGTGCATCGCATCTGCACCGTCGGCCCGGGAGATAATATCGTTTTCATCGCAGCGGGTGCCGAGCATAGAGTCGCGGCGTTAGAAGCCTGCCGCTGGATGATAGACGAATTAAAGGCGCGCGTGCCAATCTGGAAAAAGGAAGTCACCCCGCAAGGGGATTCCTGGGTAACAGCACATCCATGAGCGCACCCAACACTTTGCCGCTGGTAATATCCGTGGTGGGGCATTCCGGTGCCGGCAAGACCACCTTGGTGGAAAAACTGGTGCGCTACCTGAGTGATCGCGGACTGTGTATCGCCACTATCAAACATGCGCATCACAAGGTTGAGCTAGACACGCCGGGCAAGGACAGTTATCGCTACAAGGCGGCAGGCGCTGCGATGAGCATCCTGCTGACAAAAGATGCGCTGCAACTGGTCGCAGACGCAAAAGTTGAGCGCGAACCTGAACAACTGGCACAGCGCTATCTGGCCCAAGCGGATATGGTGCTGGCCGAAGGCTTTTCTCATGCTCCGGGGGCGAAAATCGAAGTATTACGCCGCGCCTGTGAAAAAGCACTGCGCTGCACCCTGGCAGACGGCTTGATTGCCATTATTACCGACATGGATGAAATCTATCCCGAATTACCGCATTTCAGCCTTGAAGACATTGAGGGCATCGCAGAATTTTTGCTAGCTGGAAAAGCGTCCGTGATGATCCGAAAATGATCGCTGATTGCACTGCGCTTATTCTGACAGGCGGCGAATCGCGCCGCATGCGGCAGGACAAGGCAGCGCTGATACTGGGCGAACACAGCTTGCTACAGCACGTCATTTATAGCGTGCAACCCTTGTTTAAGGATACCATCGTCAGTGTGCGCACACCCCGTGCAAATTGTGATTTGTTGCAAGTGAGCGATAACCCGCTGCATCAAGGCCCTCTGGCAGGCCTTGCAGCAGGACTGACGCAAGCGAAAACCGCCTGGATATTTGTAATAGCCTGCGACATGCCCTTCATCACTCCTCAACTGATAACGACGCTTGCCGGATTTCGTGAGGGTGTCGAGGCAGTGGTGCCTGTCGTCGATGGCTTTGTACAACCGATGGCGGCATTTTATTCGGTGCATTGCCTAGATGCGTTGCAGGAAATTCTAAATGGCAGCGGAAAACACAGCCTGCGGGCACTGTTAGCTAAGCTGCAAGTGCGTTACGTAAACGAAGTCGAAATGCGCTCAAGCGACCCGGGCTTGCGCAGTTTTTTGGATCTGGACACACCTCAGGATGTGGCGTCTGCAATCAATATAAAATAGTCGCGCCACTTCCTCGCCATCAGTTACTTTTCAATGCGATAGGTGACGCCGATTTGTGTCACAATGAACCAACAGGCATCGCCTGACTGGTAAAACTGTCAACAGCAGCTGTCTTCAATCAGCCCTCTGCAGTATTGCGAACCGTGTGACTCATGAATGCGAAACGCCCGAGTGCACTACCGGACGTGACTTCACCGCAAATGACACACATTTCAAAAGCCATTTTTTCACAAAACCTGATATTCCGGCTAAACTGACACTCACCTTACCACTTTTATTGCGTCCGCCCCATTAGAATCCATCTCAGGATGAGAAGAACCTTCTTTTTTAAATATATTTTTATCTTAAAGGTCGTAATATGGCACTCATTACTGTTCAAATTGAAGAAGTGTTGCTTGCTGAATTTCGTGAAATATATAATCAGAAAATTTATCAAGCTCAGTATAATACTTTCAGAGATGATCTATTTTGCAGCTCCTTATTCCTGGATGATAATTCAAAGAACACTTTACTGGCGTCCTATTGTGATGCACACGGATCAGACAAAGGTTCTCTGGACATCAACGCAGGCGGCTCCAGGCCTTACCCTTGGCTTCCTCATACCTATACAGATTTTTATTCGCTATTGTTTGATCATTGTCGGAAAAATATCCAACATGTATTTGAATGCGGGATAGGCACAAATAATCTGGACATAGGATCCAATATGACACGGACTGGCAAGCCCGGGGCTTCTTTACGCGTGTGGCGGGATTATTTTCCGAATGCGCAGATTATTGGTGTAGATATTGATAAGGAAATACTTTTTTCCGAAGAAAGGATTCAAACCTATTACATCGATCAAATGAATAAACTGAGTATTCAAAAATTTTGGCATCAGCTTGATTACAGGGAATTTGATTTGATGGTTGATGATGGATTACACACCTTTGAAGCCGGCATCATTCTTTTTGAAAACGCTATTGATTATTTAAAAAATGATGGCGTATACATTATTGAGGATGTTAGTACAGACAACATCGTAAAGTATAAGCAATATTTCAAAAATAAGAAATTCAAAGTACAGTTTTTTCTTTCCCTCAGGAAAAGAGGAGAAATTCTCAATATAGATTCCTGGCCCGCATTGGCCGATAATAGTCTGGTTTTCATCAAAAGGATATTTTAATTCATTCTTTGAGAACACGAAAATGCTTACTTATCACTTTAAAAAGCGCCTGAGCATGATGCTGACAGGATAAAATGACATTACCCTGAGCTTAAAATCGGGACATGTCAGTTCCTTTTCACAACAATTATTGATCTGCCATTTCGATTGCATAGTGCCATGTGTCACCTATCTACTTTTTGACAGCTCGACCTGCAACACCTGGGCAGTAAAAAAGGCGCGGGGTCAAAGGCGCGGGGGTCATCAAAGGCGCGGGGGTCAAAGGCGCGGGGGGCGCGGGGGTCAGGTCTAACATTCCAACACGCAGCGCATGCGGGTGCGCGGAGTGCGCGGGGGTCAGTGCGCGTGGCGCGGGGGTCGCACGGGGTCACAACGCACGGGGGGCAGGTCTAACATTCCAACATTATTCCTCAAACTTCCGCACCGCACGACTTACCGTAATGTAGTGCACCCCGAAATGGCGACCTATTTCTGCCATTGTATAAACGCCAGACAGGTATGCTTGAGCCATTGCCTGATTTCTATCAGGATACCTCATCTGGTATTCGTCAAGTGATAGCGCGACCAATCTTCTTTGGGCTTTTGAAAACTCTCGCAATTCTTCTGGATTCTTTGCCGGCCTGTGGTGTTCCAGGAATGCGTTATCCCCCAACAGCAGTTGATGGCGGGTATCCAGCAAGGGGCTGGGCAAACCCTTGCCTGCCATCACAAATTGGCGATAGGCATTGATCGCTTTATCTCGCTGAGAACCAAACTGACTCAATAACCAGTCCGTATCAAGCCAGATTGGCGCCACCTCCTGCTCTGTCGTGTAGCGATAACTGCTCCAGTGCCAGTCATCAAGTGACTCAACCCTGTTCGCGCGCAGTGGATTCAACACCACATATCGTGTCAACTCCAACAAATAGGCTTCCTTTTGCACAAGTATTGCCTTGTAGCGACCTTGATAAAGATGTCCAACCAAGCTATGACGATGGTTAAAGTGCTGAGTATATTGTCCGTTTAATTGCCGCATTCCATGCGATAGCTTGCCATCTACTGTCTCAACGAGCAGGTGGTAGTGGTTGGTCATCTGGCAAAATGCATAAACCACCCAGTTAAACCGCGCGCAAACAGCCCCTAATATCTCCAGCCAATCACAGCGGTCGTCATCATTCAGGAAAATATCTTCCCGATGATCCCCGCGCGAAGTGACGTGATAAAATGCACCCGCAAATTCCAGCCTGAGAGGTCTAACCATTGCGGAAGTGTAACAGAAAATGTTGGAATGTTAGAGCTGACCCCGACTGCACGACTGCGGTGCATGACCCCGACTGCGGTGCAGGGTTGCACACCAGTTGAAGGTAGCTTCGGGGTGATTCAATTTCGTTAGCGCTGTCAGGCTCTGTTCCTAGCGCTGAAGGTTCTAGGAAAAAATGTTGGCACTTCCCTGTCACTGAGGCGGTAGCCCATGGCCTGCCTTGGTGCACCAACATTCATGTACCCCGTTTCCACTAAAAAATTAGCCGCCAGTGCTCGCGTACGGAACCCACTCTTGTCCAGAAGTCGGC
>CAIWRI010000043.1 GCA_903915035.1 uncultured Nitrosomonadales bacterium
CAGGTTCGAATTTATACTGTGCTCCAGGGCAACCGCCGAACCTGATGTTCCCGGCTTGCAAAGTGCCACTAGCCCTTGTTTGATTTCAAGTGTATGCCGCCGACGTCGAATTGAAAGTGATGTGCTCATTATAGTGTCCACCAAAGTTAAGTGGACGCTATGCTCTTAGCTTTCGCTAACAGAATCAATATGGGGCGGTCGGACGCTTACCTTTCAGCGACACATCTAAACCAAATATGGGCTGGAGCTAAAGTAGGTCATCGTCAGACGCCTTATAATGAAAAAGCCCCCTCCGGAAACGGTGGGGGTTTTTTTGCTGTGTATCTGCTCGTTCACTACGCTTTCCGATTTTTCAACGGACAAGCAACTCTTCGCAGCGATCAACGATATTATTCATCCTTTGTTGCGGGCTCTGATGCACATAACGTGCGGCAAATTGTTGGGCGCGTTGAGTAAAACCATCTTCAGTGAGCAAGCGATTAAGAGGAATCTGGTAGTTTTTGCCCTGTGTCTCAGGATTCACCAGTAGTCCCGCCCCCATTTCCTGAATATTCAAGGCCAGCAAATATTGTTCCAGCTGTCCGGGCAAAAGCAGTAGCGGAATTCCACACAGCAATAGCGCGGACGTTGTGCCGTGGCCTGCATGGCAAATGCCCACATCGCAATCAAGTTTATCGAAATCAACCGAATCTGCAAGGAAGGTCAGGTTAGCATAAGTATGCTGCACGGACAGGCCGGGTGCATAAATCAGTACACGAGAAGCCGACGCGGCAAGTGCCTGCAGCAACAAGTCAAGATGAACATAATTTTTATCCAGATAAGCAAATATCCTTTTGCCGGTTCCTTCCGGCCAGACAGGACGATGCCCGCTACCGTAGGCATAGCGCGGCCCCCAGTAACGAGCCTTGCGGCCCGGATAATGATCAAATTCGGGCAGTGTGCAAAGAAAGTCTTCATCAACTTCGAACAGTTCGCTCAGTTTGTTCATGG
The DNA here is from genome assembly GCA_903915035.1 of uncultured Nitrosomonadales bacterium. Lineage (GTDB taxonomy): Bacteria > Pseudomonadota > Gammaproteobacteria > Burkholderiales > Gallionellaceae > Gallionella. The sequence goes on from CAIWRI010000043.1 coordinate 991, forward strand.
GCTGTGTATTGCTATGTTGCAATGCGATATTGGCTGAAGCGAGTACCTGTGCTTCATTTCGCAGCAATTGAATCGGGTCATGTTGCTGCCAGCGCCGCATCGCCGGGAACGGTGAGCTTCTGGGCGGGGAATAAAAGCCGGTACCGAACAGTGCGCGCGCTACATTCAGTCCACGTGATGCAAGCAGCGCAGTGGGGGCGTGATCAAAAATAATCAGTTCCGCTGCAGCCAGAATAAACAGATTGCGCCAGGCATTGATCATGCTGCATAAAGCGTCCGAATGCATGAAGCCGTAATTGAGCAGGATCTCAGCATAGTTAAGCGGTTGGTCAACGCGGCCGGCGCCCTGCCAGAGCGGCGCTTGTAAGACGGGAATATCCAAAGCAGGCAACAGCGTATGTACCCGGGAAAGGTCACGCAACACCAGAATCGGTTCATGTCCGCGCCGGCGCAATTCACGCGCCAGCGGAATGAATCCGCCAACATGCCCGAGGTTGTCCCCCAGTTCCCATACCAGCAATATGCGGCTCATATAATTATCCCTTTTGGGTTTTCTGCTTATTGAGTTGTCTGGCAGTCTATCATTTTTTATCCGCACTGGTTTAATCACTCAGGCCCGCTTTTTTGCACCGGTGCTATGACACTGGCACGCCATTTCATCAGCCTTCGCGCCCGATAGAATTCAGAAAACATTCAATCAGGATTAGAGCGGGTCTTTAATCACTTACTCCCGATCACTCATCCTGTCATTAGTTTGAGTTAAACCTAGTCAAAAAGCCTGGTAAAGCGCTGAATTATTCTGACGGAGTGTTCCTGTCAATAGGCCGCCGACAGGCAGACTGATTATCATCAGCTGCGACTTGCGCTGTCAGCAAGTGGCAAAAATGTATAGGCCATTTGGCATATTGTTTTGAGGTGCAATAGGCGTTATTGTTCGTGCCAAGGGGTCGCCGGGTTTCTCAAGAGGACGTGAACGGCAAGCAATCGCAAAGAGCCGAAAAGAGACATCAACTGGCCTGCAAG
>CAIWRI010000044.1 GCA_903915035.1 uncultured Nitrosomonadales bacterium
AACACCGAGCCCGACACGGTCGACAATACGCCCTTGCCCGCGGCGGGCTCTGGCGTTAACTGGCAATACAAGGCAATTTATCTGTTGCACGACGAGCGGGTCGGACAGTGGAGTGATGTAGTGAGCATCCTGGTGGGCGGCTAAAAATTCATCCTATCCGGCGCACGCCTGATTCAGTATCAGCAGGCGGCGCAGGATTTTCTGCTCATTAATGTTAATGCGGCAATCAGGCCTGTCGTCGTGACAAGCCGCAGCGTCACGCAGCCTTGTATTCAAATATAAAATTATCCTGCACTCAGACAGCCGTCCGGATCCATCAAGTGAATCCGGCTACTTGCGAGTGAGCTGAACGGATTGATGCACGATTTTTTGATAAATTGCCGGGCGGCAGTGTTTGTTGTGTGCGTATTTGCGAATACTGAAAGGTCGCGGTAACAGCGGCAGGTTGTGAAAGCGGAACAAGCGCAGCCGGATTCTGCAATACTTGCCAGAGGATAAATTTTAGCGCCTAATCCGCTCTGCACGTTTCTAACACAATTATTTTAATATTTTGATACTTGCTACAGGAGATCCATTATGAAACAGTTTCTAGTTGCAGCAGCGCTCGCCTCTACGTTAATCAGCGTGCCCGTGCTTGCTGCCGATGTAGGTTTATCGCTCAGCATTGGTCAACCGGGCTTTTACGGTCGTATCAATATCGGTGATTTTCCGCAGCCGCAAGTAATTTACAATCAGCCGGTCATCATTGATCATGTAAGAGATAACCGCCCGCCGGTTTATCTGCGTGTTCCAATGAATCATCGGAAAAACTGGAGTCGCTACTGCCGCCAATATAATGCCTGTGGTGAGCAGGTCTACTTTGTGCAGGATAACTGGTACAACAATGAATATGTGCCGCGCTACCAGCAGCAGCATCGTGAATATCACAATGATGTTCATAATGACCACCGTGATATGCGCGACAATGAGCAGCGCGGCGATCAACGGGCTAATCAGCGTGACCATCGTGATGAGGGCCGTCGTGATGATGATCGTCGAGGCGATGAGCAAAATCGTGGTCGTGATCGCTAAGACACCCCGTATCGTTTAACATGCAATTCACCCGGGAAGGCGCGTAGCGAAGCTGGCCGTGCATGAAGTATTTGTATGGCCAGCATGGCATTTTTGTCATGCCCGTTTGAAAGGCAATAAAAAACCGCGCCCGCGCGGTTTTTTATTGCCTTTCATTCAAGACACTTATTTCTTGGCAGCCATCAATTGATCATATTTGGCCTGCAGTTGTTCTTTCGTTTCCACATGAGCAGGATCTTTGGGGATGCAATCCACCGGACACACTTCCACGCATTGCGGGGTATCGTAATGACCTACGCACTCGGTGCATTTGTTCGGGTCAATTTCATAAATGGTATCACCCTGATAAATCGCATCATTCGGGCACTCCGGCTCGCAAACATCGCAATTGATACATTCATCGGTAATAATTAATGCCATATTTTTCTCCTCTGGTTAGCAATCTGAGTATCTGTAAAATCTTTAAAGACCTTGCAGTATTTTTTCCTGCAATTTTATCGCCACGCAAGGCGAAACAAATTTCCCGACATCTCCGCCAAAACGCGCCACTTCACGGACCATGGTTGCTGAAATAAACGTATACTGTTCCGCCGGTGTCAGAAACAGGGTTTCCATTTCAGGATATAAATTGCGATTCATCCCGGCAAGTTGAAATTCATACTCGAAATCCGATGCAGCACGCAAGCCCCGCAAGACCACATTTGATTGTTGCGACTGCACGAAATTCATCAACAAGCCATCGAAACCGATCACATGCACGTTAGGGAAGCCGGCGAACACTTCAGTGGCCATTTGCACCCGTTCATCCAGGGTAAACAGCGTGTTCGCGCGGCTTTTCGCCACCGCAACAATCACTTCACCAAACAGTGCCGCAGCACGGCGCACCACATCTTCATGGCCGCAGGTGATGGGATCGAAGGTTCCCGGATATACCACTTTTATCATCTTTAATCCTTATTGAAAGCAAGCGGCCATGCCGTGCAATTGCTCATTTCCTGCCTGTTAATCAATGTGTCTGTTCACGCTATGGCGGTGACATTTCCGGCAATCAATTATATCGCCTGAAGCAATTGATACCATACTTGCCCCGCACGTCCCGATTTGAGCCGCTGCCAGGGTGCGACCAGCTCTAGTTCGGCAGCTGATTCTACATAAATCACGCCATTTTCAGACAAATTTTTTGCCAGGCTGCCCAGTAAGCGGGGTAAATAATCACTTTCGAACGGGGGGTCCAGAAATATCACATCATAGCGGGTTGTATCCCGGATGATGAATTCTAGCGCATCCTGGTGGCGTAAAGCGATTTTGACGCAGGCTAACTTTTTGACATTATCCCGCAAGGCACGAAATACCAGCGGGTTTTTCTCCACCATCAGCACATGTTCAGCGCCACGGGATGCCGCCTCCAACCCTAGCGCACCGCTCCCGGCAAACAAATCCAGACAAGTTTTCCCGTACAAAGTTTGCCCCAGCCAGTTGAACAGCGTCTCACGCACACGATCCGGCGTCGGACGCAATCCGTCCGCATCAGGAAAAGTAATGACGCGGCTGCGCAATTCGCCTCCGCCTATTTTGACTTTATTTATTTTCAGCTCCTGCAGTGGATTCAAGCGGCGCGCCGACGATCACGGTTGCCATTGCTTCGGGATGAATGTGACGAGCAAAGGCATCACGAATTTGTGCGACGGTCACCTTGTTGATGCGATCGGTAAAATCATCGAGATAAGTCAGGGGCAAGTCATAGAAACCAATCACAGACAAGTATTCCAGGATTTTGCGATTGCTGTCGATACGCAAAGGAAAGCCGCCGATAATATTTTGCTTGGCCGCGTGCAATTCATGCTCATCAGGTCCGTTCGCGACGAAATTCGCCAGCGTTTTGCGCACCAGCAGCAACGCCTGATCTGCCTGTTCTTTCTTGGTTTGCAGGCCAATCTGGAAAGCGCCGGGTTGTTTCAAAGGCATGAAGTAGCTATACACGGTGTATGCCAGACCACGTTTTTCGCGCACTTCATTCATCAGACGCGAGACAAAGCCGCCGCCACCCAGAACATAATTACCCACATACAAGGGGAAGTAGTCCGGATCAGTACGAGATACGCCCGGCACGCCGATCAGGATATGACTCTGACTGGCAGGATGAGGAATGCGCTGCTCTGAGGCCTTAATATTCATCTGCACTTCAGGCAACAGCAGCGTTTCGGCAGATACGGGCAACTCGCCTGTCAACTGCTGTGCAATCGCTTCAGCCTGTATGCGCGTCACATCGCCCATCAGGGCAACCACCGCACGCCGGGCATTGTAGTGAGTATGATAAAAATTATTCAAATCCTGAACGGTCAAGGTCGCCACACTGGCAATATCCCCTGAAGGCTGCAAGGCGTAGGGATGCGCGCCATAAACTGCCTGATTGAGCGCGCGCGCTGCGATGAATTCAGGCTGGGTTTGTGCTTCTTTCAAGGAAGCAATCAGGCGTGTTTTTTCCCGATTCAAGATATCAGCGGAAAAGGCCGGATGTTGCAACACCCGCGCCAGCAGGCTCAAAGCCTGCTCCCGCTCAGTGCTCAGGGTGCGTAATGACACACTCGCCCGGTCCTGATCCACGCCGCCTGATAACTGGGCACCCATATCCGCCATTCCGGTAGACACCAGATCCTCACTCAAGCCCTCAGAACCCAGGCTCAACATTGCCTGTGTCATACCGGCCAAACCTGACTTGTCTAGCGTGTCAAAACTGCTGCCCGCAGGCACGCTGACCGCCACGTCCAGCATGGCAATATCGTGATCTTCAACAAACAGGACCTGAGCACCGCTGGCACTTTGCCAGTGTTGAATCTGCGGGGTCGCAATAACGAAGCCGGACACGCTGCACAACAGCAGACTGAAAAGTACTTTTTTAACGCACATGACTGCTATCTCCTGTTTCATGCACAACCTTGCCGGATAAAGGCTGAGGATCCAGCACGCCCACGGTCAGGTTATCATCCTGTAAATATTCTTCCGCCACCTGACGCACCTGGTCAGCAGTGACGGCTTGTAGTTTGGCGAGCATCAGCGGAATGGCCTTATAACCCAGCCCGATAGACTCCATCTGACCGATTTGCATCGCCTGATAGAAAACCGAGTCAAGTTTATACACTTCACCTGCGAGTACTTGTGCTTTGACGCGCTTCAATTCCTGTTCACTCACCCCGTCTTTAATCAGGATGGCAATTTCACCGCGCAACGCGGTCTCTGCCTCTGCTACCGTCTTGCCTTTACCGGGCACAGCTTCCAGGGAAAACACAGCCGGTCCGCGAGACGTGGAATCATAACCTGCATCCGCACTGGAGGCGATTTGTTGATCGCGTACCAGGTGCTTATTCAAGCGCGCCGCATCATTACCACTCAGCACGCCTGCCAGCATCTCCAGCGCGTAAGGTTTCCAGTCCTGTTGCGGATTAAGCAGATTGGGCGCGTGATAACTCATCACTAAAAAAGGCAACTCGGCAGGTGCTTTAACCACCATGCGTCTGATGCCCAATTGAGCCGGCTCAGTATAAACCCGACGCGCCGGCAATACGCGTTTCGGGATGGCACCATAAAAATGTTGCGCCAGCTTGAATACTTCGTCAGCCTTAACGTCGCCGGCAATAATTAGCGTGGCATTATCGGGGGTATACCATTGCTGATACCAGTTACGCACATCCTTAACGCTCAACTGTTCAAGGTCTGTCATCCAGCCTATCACCGGATGATGATAAGGATGCTCAAGATAAATATCCCCCATCATTCTTTCCTGCAACAGGGCGCGTGGTTCGTCGTCGGTGCGCATACGGCGCTCCTCCATCACCACTTTAATTTCCTTGGCAAATTCGACCTGAGTTAAATTCAAGCCGTGCATGCGATCAGATTCAAGCTTCATCGCCAGCGGCAACTGGCGTTTATCCAATTGCTGGAAATAAGCGGTGTAATCGCTGCTGGTGAAAGCATTTTCACGCCCGCCGGCGGCTGCGATACGTCTGGAAAACTCGCCGGCCGGGACAAGGTGCGTTCCCTTGAACATCATATGTTCCAGCGCATGTGCAACCCCTGTTTTACCGGCACTTTCATCCATGCTGCCGGTTTTGTACCAGATCTGCTGCACCAGCACCGGCGCACGATGATCTTCCTTGACGATCACATGCAAACCGTTCGACAGTGTTTTTTCAAAAACCTCTGCACAGGCTTGCTGCGAAAGCAATATCAGCAGTGCAATACAATAAATCCTCATAATCCTTAACCTCAGAACGCCTAATCGGCTTAAAATAACGAAAATGGTCATGTGACCATGCACATTATGCCCCAACTACAGGAACGCTTCCCAATGTTTAGTTTCCTAAAAAAGAATATCCCGGAAAAAACAGCTGAAAAAAAGCCTGAGTCTGCCATTGAAAAACCCGGCTGGATAGCACGTTTGAAATCCGGCTTATCGCGCACCGGTAACCAACTGGCCGAGCTGTTCAACCGTGGCGGAAAAATCGACGAAGAACTGTATGAGGAACTGGAAACCATACTGATCACCTCTGATGTCGGCATGGATGCGACCCGTGCGTTGATAACCGATCTGCGCCGTCATGTCAGGGAGCACAAACTCAGCGAGGCTACTGAGCTCAAGGCGGCACTCGGACTGTGCCTGCTCAAGCTGTTGAAACCGCTGGCCATCCCCCTGCAAGCCGTTGCACACAAGCCCTTCGTTATTATGATGGTCGGTGTGAATGGCGCGGGCAAAACCACTTCCATAGGAAAGATGGCAAAATACCTGCAGTCACAGGGCTTGTCTGTGATGCTGGCGGCGGGGGACACTTTTCGCGCTGCCGCACGCGAACAACTGATGACCTGGGGGGAGCGCAACAATGTTACCGTCATTGCCCAGCAAAGCGGCGATGCAGCGGCGGTGATTTACGATGCCGTACAAGCCGCTCAGGCAAGAAAAATTGATGTGCTGCTGGCGGACACCGCAGGACGTCTGACGACTCAGGGCCATCTGATGGAAGAAATTAAGAAAGTCAAACGCGTCATAGCCAAAGTCCTGCCCGATGCGCCTCATGAAGTATTGCTGGTGCTTGATGCCAACACCGGACAAAATGCCTTGAGTCAGGTAAAAGCCTTCGATAGCGCGCTGGGTGTGACCGGTCTGATTTTAACCAAGCTGGATGGCACGGCCAAGGGCGGCGTTATTGCCGCCATCGCACGTGCACATCCAATACCCGTCCGGTTTATCGGTGTCGGCGAAGGAATGGATGATCTGCGCCCCTTTAATGCTGAAGAATTTGTCGATGCCCTGCTGGGAATTTCCGTATGATTTCGTTCAATCAAGTATGCAAACGCTATCCCGGCGGTTTTGATGTTTTAAAACAGGTGACTTTTGAATTGGCCAAGGGTGAAATGGCATTTTTAACCGGACACTCCGGTGCCGGCAAAAGTACCCTGTTGAAACTCATTGCAGCCATCGAACGCCCTAACAGCGGTTCGGTGCTGGTCAATAATCAAAATGTCAGCGCGCTCAAAGGTGCCGCGCTGCCCTATCTTAGGCGGAATCTGGGTATTATCTTTCAGGATCATAAACTTCTGTTTGACCGCAATGTGTTCGACAATGTACTGCTGCCCTTGCAAATTTGCGAATTTGACCATAAAGAGAGCGGCAAACGTGTACGTGCCGCATTGGACAAGGTCGGATTGTTAGGACGCGAAAAGGCAAATCCGGTTGCCCTGTCCGGCGGTGAACAACAGCGTCTGTGTATTGCGCGTGCCATCGTCAATCGTCCGACGATTCTATTGGCTGATGAACCGACCGGGAATCTGGATGCCGAATATGCAGCAGAAATTATGTCTATATTCAAATCATTCCATCAGGTTGGTGTGACACTGTTGATTTCGACTCACGATGCCGGGGTACTGCGCAACTCGCCCGAGCGGATGATTGAGCTCAAACTGGGTGAAATTCAGGCTGATTTTAAGCCCGGCACAATTGAAAAGGAAAAAGAATGAGTGCTCTCACACGCCATCTTAGTGTCGCGGGCATCGTTTTCAAGCGCATATTTACGCCTCCTCTTGCAGGGTTGATCAATATATTAGTTATTGGCATTGCCCTGAGTCTGCCAACCGGCATGTACGTCTTACTGCAGAATGCACAAGGGTTGGTTGCACAACTCTCAAGCACACCGCAAATCAGTCTTTTCCTGTCGATGAGCACAACGCCTGAAAACGTTCGCAAAATACGCACGCAGTTGAACCAGCATCCGGGTATCAAAAAAGTCGTCTTTATCTCACGCACAGAAGCGCTAGCGCCTTTGGGTCAGTCCACCGGACTGGAAGATGTCATCGCGGGGCTTGAGAGCAATCCGCTACCTGATGCCTTTGTGATTACAGCGAACGCAGGCAATGCAAAATCACTCGAAACGCTGCGTGATGAACTCCGGCAGATTCATGGTGTGGAATTAAGTCAACTGGATTCCGCCTGGGCCTACAAACTGGAGGCAATTGTTAATTTCGCGCGTATTGCAGTACTGGTTCTTGCCAGCCTGCTCAGTTTTGGGTTGATCACGATTACTTTCAACACGATACGACTGCAAACGTTGACCCAGCGTGACGAAATACAGGTCGCCAAACTGATAGGGGCAACGGATGCATTCATAAGGAGGCCTTTCCTGTATTTTGGCGCCTTACAAGGTTTGTTAGGCGGCATAACTGCCACGCTGATCATTATCTTAGGTCTGCAACTGCTCAAACATCCGCTGGCTACGCTTTCGCAACTGTATGCAAGCAATTTCAGCCTGCAACCTTTAAGTCTCTCGGACAGTCTGTCTCTGTTATTATTTTCATTGTACCTAGGGTGGCTGGGTGCCTGGTTATCTGTAGCCAGACACTTATCACAGATTAAGCCACGCTAATTGCACATAAATATAGCGAACCCGGTTGACAGACGATGAAATTTTCACAACAATACGGTACTATTGCGCGAAGTTTAGTCAATCGGTATTAGATTATGTTTTCCTTGCAACGCTTTAATGAACTTTTTCCGATTCTGTCACTCGTAGATGCCAGTGTAAATCAGGAGCATATCCTATGAATATAGCAAACAGCTTACCGTTCCCTACTGCCCTAGGCAGCCTTGATAGTTACATCAACTTAACCAGACGCTATGCACTGCTGACGCAAGAAGAAGAGTTTGATCTTGCGACGCGTTTTCATAAGAATAATGATCTGGATGCCGCACGCCAGTTGGTGCTGTCTCATCTTCGCGTCGTTGTCAGTGTCGCGCGCGGTTATTCCGGTTATGGCCTGCCCCAGGCCGATCTGATACAAGAAGGCAATATAGGCCTGATGAAGGCAGTTAAGCATTACGACCCTGATTTCGGTGTGCGGTTGGTTTCGTTTGCTCTGCATTGGATACGCGCCGAAATAAATGAATTCGTCGTGCGCAACTGGCGTCTGGTTAAAATTGCCACCACCAAGGCGCAGCGTAAATTGTTTTTTAATCTGCGCAGCCTAAAACAGGGACTTGATTCACTAAAACCGAAACAGATCAGTGAAATCGCTGAGAAACTCAATGTCAGTGCAGCCGACGTCGTTGAAATGGAAGCCAGATTTTCCGGACATGAAGTGGCACTGGATCCTGTCGGCAGCGATGAAGATGATACTTACTCCCCCATCCAGTATTTGGCGGATCACGAAGAAAATGAACCTTCCAATATACTGGAAATTGCCCAGCGTGATGATCTGCGCACCACCGGTCTGGCAAAGGCTTTATCCAGTCTGGACGAGCGCAGCCGCCGTATCGTTGAAGCACGCTGGCTGTCTGAGGATCACAGTTCCACGTTACATGAACTTGCTGCAGAATTTAAAGTATCGGCTGAACGTATACGCCAGATAGAACAAAAAGCATTGAGTAAAATGCAGGCCACTTTAACAGCGTGAGTTGGCTGTCAGCAATAAAAAACCGCACATGTGCGGTTTTTTATTGCTGACAAGGCTATTTGACTATCGTCAACTGCGGTTTGCGTGGTGCGGGTTTGACCTCGGGCGCAGGCGGGGTGCCACCCTCCTCTGCCTGAAACACCAAGCCCTGACCGCTTTCTTTAGCAAATATGCCAATCACCGCATCGACAGGTACGATAATATTAAAGGCAGTACCGCTAAATCTGCCGTTACAGGTAATATACTCATTACCCAGCTCCAGGTTACGCACAGCACTTGAACTGATGTTCAGCACAATCTCACCATTCTTAACGTGCGCGGGTGGTACTTCAGTCTGATCATTGATACGAACAGCAAGATAAGGTGTCAAGTTACTGTCCATACACCATTCATAAATAGCACGTATCAGATAGGGGCGGGTAGACAAGTCGCTCATTTTCGCATGGCTCTTTCAGCAGGTGTCAATGAATCGATGAAACCCTGACGGGAAAACAGGCGTTCAGCATATTTCATCATGGGAACAGCATCGCGTCCCAACTGAATGCCAAAGTGCTCCAAACGCCACAACAACGGTGCAACAGCCACATCCAGCATAGAAAACTCAGCACCGAGCAGAAACTTTTGCTTGGAGAGAATTTGTGCAAGTTGTGTCAAATTGTCGCGAATACTCGCCCTCGCTTTATCCGGAGCTTTTCCTCCTAGCATGAGCACATTCACATTGCTATATAGTTCAAGTTCAAAACGATGCAAGAACAAACGTGCACGTCCACGCATAACCGGATCTGCCGGCATCAATTGCGGATGCGGAAAACGCTCATCAATATATTCATTAATAATATTCGCCTCTGTCAAGATCAGATCCCGCTCAACCAGCACAGGTACTTTATTACCAGGGCTTATCATAGCAAGGTCTTCTGATTTATCCATCAGATCAACGTCTATTATTTCAAAATCCATACCCTTTTCAAATAAAACGATACGGCATCGATGGCTGTAGGGGCAAACTGTCCCCGAGTACAATCTCATCATTAATTAATTACCCCTTAGTTAAACGATACAGAAACCGCACTTAGGAGATTACAGACCCTATGCGGCACTACGATACAAAACACAGGCTTGAGCCCCGGTCAAATACGCGCCTAATCCGAACATGACGTTCGAAAACGCAGACATGATAATACAAATCGACTCTAAATTGATAGAGGTATAGTGTATCTAGTTGATCATGAATAAAAATGGCCAGCGATCAGGCCGGCCATTTAATTATGCTACAGACAATAAATTACTTATATTTGATTCTGGCCCAGATTTGTCTTTTAACCAGATAAAGCAAAGTGGTAATCACAATCAAATAAGCGATGACGTATTTGCCCAACTGGATGCGCTCAGCAGCGTGCGGATCCGTTGTCCAGTTAAGGAATGAAACAATGTCTCTGGCCTTGGCTTTAATTGCAGTTTTTTGTACTTCATCAGTCGCATTGCTCATACCCAGCATATCCGGCATTTTTGTTTCAGCGAAAATATGATTACTCAGCGTACCGTCAGGTTTGTTGAAATAGCCGATCAGGTAGGAGTAAAGATAATTCACCCCGCCATCACGCGCCTGAGACATCAAACTCAGATCAGGCGGAACCTTGTTAAAGGCAGCCATGGCATCCGCTTCTGACATCTGCGCCTTCAACGGTGCATCCATAGGCTCATCGCCGCGCCAGCCATCCACTTTCGCCTGACTGATCCCCAGAGCCACCAGATCACGATACTTGATGTATTTTAAGGTATGACAAGCATGGCAATTGCCCATCACCTCATCCGCACCACGCTTGATTGCAGGCAAGGTTGTTTCGACGTTGGCCTGCTCGAAATTTTCCTCTGCTCCCCATGCGGCAGCGCTGAGACTGCACAACAATGCTATTTTCAGGAATACCTTCATGACTTCACTCCATTCCGTTGATTCTTCTTTTGCTTGTGCTTTTCGATTTCAGCAGCTTCTTCGTTAATCAACGCCATAACAATTGCAGGCAAACCACGTTTGATCAACCAACGCTCTTCCATTTTTGAGATGAAGGGCAGTAATAAGAACGAACCGAAATACATTACCGTTGCGATTTGGCCGACGATAGCAATTGCAGCACTTGTCGGCGGCCTGTAACCTACACAACCCAATACGATTGTCACTGTCATGAACACGTAAAATTGTGCCTTGTAGACCGGGCGATAACGTGCGCCGCCAGGAATTCGTGAACGATCAAGGAAAGGCAGAAAGGCAAAAATCACCACTGACAAGCCCATCGCAACGACACCACCAACCAAACTAGGCACAGAACGCAGAATCGCGTAGAACGGCAGGAAATACCATTCAGGAACGATATGGTTAGGTGTGACCATTGGATTCGCCGGAATATTATTGGCAGCTTCCATCAAACTTGTTGGAATAAAGAAAACAAACACGCTGTAGAAAATCAGGAAGACACCCAGACCGAACAAATCCTTGATGGTAAAATAAGGATGGAAAGGGATATTATCCTTTGCCGGCAATTCAAGACCGGTAGGATTGCTGCTTTTTACTGTATGCAGAGCAACCAGATGAATCAGCACTGCACCCACGATCACGAAAGGCATCAAATAATGCAAGGCAAAGAAGCGGGTCAGTGTCGGATCACCCACGGTAAAGTCACCGCGCAGCAAGGTCACGATAGAGTCACCTACAAACGGGATCGCCTTGAACAGATTGGTAATAACGGTAGCACCCCAGAAGGACATCTGTCCCCAAGGCAACAGATAACCCATGAATGCGGTTGCCATCAGCAACAGCAACAAGCCCTGGCCTGTCCACCACAACAATTCACGCGGTGCACGATACGAACCGTAGTACAAGGTACGCGCCATGTGCGTGAATATCACGAAGAAGAATGCGGATGCACCTGTTGCATGCATGTAACGCAGCAGCCAGCCGTAATTGACATCGCGCATGATATGTTGAATTGAGTTAAATGATAACTCAACGTCAGCCTTGTAATGCATCGCCAGAAAGATGCCGGTAATCAGTTGCAATAGCAGCACAATCCCTGCCAGAGAACCGAAATTCCACCAGTAGCTCAAATTTTTAGGGGTTGGATATTCGGTCAGTGAATGCTTGATAAATTCAGTCGCGGGGAAGCGTTTATCGATCCAGTTCATAATATTATTCGCCATGATTTCTCCTATGCCTTGCCGATAATTAGTTTAGTATCAGACAAGAAGTGATATGGAGGCACTTCAAGATTTCTTGGTGCCGGTCCGTGTACTACACGACCACTATCGTCATATTGACTGCCATGACAATGACAAACCCAGCCTGGGCCTTCCTTGTTAGGCACACAGCCCATATGAGTGCAAATTCCAAGCACTATCAGCCACTCAGGCTTAATGGCGCGCTTTGCATCCGGTTCAGGATCAATAACACCATTCGTTGATGCGGATGCCGCAATTTCTTCCGGCGAACGGTGCAGCACAAACACCGGCTTACCTTGCCAGGCGATCGTGTGCATACCGCCAACAGGGATGCCCGACAAATCAACTTCGACCGTGGCTTTAGCCAACACATCTGAACTTGGATTCATACTGGAAACCAGAGGCACACAGGCTGCGGCAACGCCTGCACCGCCCACTACTGAAGTAAGCTTAATTAAAAAGCTGCGACGATTAACATCGCTCGGATTTTGTTGCTCCATCTTGTTGCTCCTTGGTGACATTATCTACAAACAAACAGCCTTTCATTTTACACTTACATCAGACTACCCACAACCGACATAGAGGATAGACATTTAGAAGTATCAAAGAAGCATTATCTGCAATTTAGCACCCCCTTACTGGTTATAGGATCAATAAAACAGTACTCAAACGTACAAATTGACACTCTCAGCGGCTTTATCTGCCTGTTCCAACTGTTTTATCCGCCTATATATGACATTTCAATTTTATTTCGCGACAAGGCAGAGGCCTCGTTTCGAAGTTCAGAATAACGGTCCCCTCTGTCCTGCCAGCAATCTGCTATCGCCTCGCTGATTGCCTGATCAGTCTGCCCCTGCCGGAGCAGCGCGCGCAAATCAGCATTTGAATGTTCTGCAAACAGACAGGTATATAACTTGCCATCCGTTGACAAACGTATCCGGGTACAGGTGTGGCAAAAGACTTGTGTAACTGAAGCGATTACACCAATTTCACCGCCACCATCAACATACGCCCAGCGCTTTGCCACTTCGCCTGAAAACCCAGCTGCCTTTGAAACCAGGGGATAGTGACGGGAAATCAAATCAACTATTTGCTGCGCAGGCACCACATCATCCATCACCCACCCGTTGCTACTTCCGACATCCATATATTCAATAAAACGCAGAATAACGCCCGTATTACGAAAATAGCGTGCCATAGGCAAAATTTCACTCTCGTTTACTCCACGTTTCACCACCATATTTACTTTTATCGTTTCAAAACCAAGCTGTTGCGCCGTTGCTATTCCATCTAGGATTGTTTTCACCTGAACGTCAGAATCGCTCATACGCTGAAATATGGCATCATTAATTGCGTCCAGACTCACTGTAATACGTGCCAATCCGGCATCCTTCAACGCTCTCGCCTTATTGGATAACAATACCCCGTTGCTTGTCATTGCAATCTCAACAGACCCACCTTCCGGCGTTTTCAGCTTCGCTAACTTTTCAATCAAGTTTTCGATACCCCGACGCAACAAAGGCTCTCCGCCGGTAATTCGAATTTTTCTGACCCCCAGCCTGACAAATACGGCGGCTACCCGGACAATTTCTTCCAGACTGAGCAATTCCTTACGAGGCAAGTAAATATGATTTTTATCAAAAATCTCACGTGGCATGCAATATGTGCAGCGCAAATTGCAGCGATCTGTTACCGATATTCTCAAGTCGAGCAGGGGACGTGATGACTTGTCATACACGGATGAGCCTGAGAAATCACGCAACCGAGTACCGGCGGCTTTAATAGGAATGAATTTCACTGCATGCATTTGATATCACTAAAGCATAGGATTGGAATTGCGTATTGCACAGATAAAAGCAGGCATGCTACAAAACACGCCTGCTCTCCGGAATAGGTACTATCACAAATTCTGTACCGAACTTCCCACTCGCCCTTCAATATCTGTTTAAGTACTCTGAATGACGATCTTTGGGAAAACGGCGCTATGATCTTGCGCCATCTCGGCAACCTTGACCGCAATGCGCCGGGCTATCTGCTTGTATAATTTAGCAATGGCACCATCCGGTTCAGCCACAACGGTAGGCGTACCCGAATCAGCCTGTTCACGAATACGAATATCCAGCGGCAAGCCCCCCAGAAACTCAGTATTGTAATCAGCACACATTTTTTCACCGCCACCGGCACCAAAAATATGTTCCTCATGACCGCACTGCGTACAGATATGCGTACTCATGTTTTCGACGATACCTATAATTTTTATACCAACTTTCTCGAACATTTTCAGCCCCTTACGTGCATCAAGCAGCGCAATATCCTGCGGCGTTGTGACAATCACCGCACCTGTTACCGGCACGTTTTGCGCCAGTGACAGCTGAATATCTCCTGTACCTGGCGGCAAATCCACAATCAGATAGTCAAGGTTATCCCAGGTAGTTTGATGCAACAACTGATTCAGAGCCTGAGTGACCATAGGTCCACGCCAGATCATAGGCGTATCTGCGTCAATCAAAAAACCAATCGACATGGCTTGGAGGCCGTGACTCATCATCGGCTTTATATTTTTGCCATCATCTGATTCCGGCTGCCCTGTGATGCCCAGCATGGTTGGTTGCGAAGGGCCATAGATATCGGCATCCAGCACGCCGACACGCGCCCCCTCTGCCGCCAGTGCCAACGCCAGATTGACCGCCGTTGTACTCTTGCCCACGCCTCCCTTACCGCTCGCCACCGCAATGATATTTTTAACACCGTCAACCAGCTTGACGCCACGTTGCACCGCATGGGGCACTACTTTACTACTAACCGTAACACTCACTTTACCAAGCCCCGGCAACCCGGATTTAAGATGCGCTTCAACCATCGCGCCTATCTCACCCCAGACACTCATCGCCGGATAGCCCAACAAAACATCCAGCGAAACATCGGCACCGGTCACCTTGATATTTTTAATACATTTGCCCGTGACAAAGTCACGCCTGGTGTTAGGGTCGATCAAACTTTTCAATACATTCTGCACATCAGTTTCATTAAAACTCATCACGACTCCGTTTCAAATTTAGATTTCCAAGTATTATAAACCAACTGAATTAATCAGGTATATTCTTCCTGCTATCTGGATAAACAACCTCACTGAAATTAATTTCGTTGAATCATTCAGACGCAGGTTGCGAAATTCCCGCTGCGATTAAGCAAAATTCAACATGAATTCGGATGAAACCACTGCAGTTTCTCCTGCAAGGTGACAACACCGCCGATGATAATCAACGTGGGTGCCTGAAGTTTTGCCAGCGCGGCAATCCCGGGCAAGCTGGCCAGCGTCCCCTTCACGACGCGCTGATGCGCTGTCGTTCCCTTCTGAACAATCGCGATCGGCGTACTGTCCGGCATACCATGTTTAATCAATTCAGCACATAACCTGTCCAGCCCCTGCAGCCCCATGTAGACAACCACAGTTTGCTTGGGTCTGGCCAGCGCGTCCCAGTCAAGATCCATCGTACCGTCTTTAAGATGACCGGTGACAAACATGCAAGACTGCGCGTAATCACGATGCGTCAAGGGTATCCCGGCATAAGATGCAACGCCTGACGCTGCGGTAATGCCAGGGACAACCTGAAACGGAATACCTTCTGCTGCCAGCGTTTCAATCTCTTCCCCACCGCGCCCGAAGATAAACGGATCACCGCCTTTTAAGCGAACCACTCGCTTTCCTTCCTTCGCCAGACGGACCAGCAGAACGTTAATCTCTTCCTGACGCAGAGTATGATCATTGCACTTTTTACCGACATAAATGCGCTCTGCATCGCGACGCGTCATGTCCACGATGGGTTTGGAGACCAGATTATCGTAAACCACCACATCCGCTTTTTGCATCAGCCGCAAGGCCTTGAAAGTCAACAAATCAGGATCGCCGGGTCCGGCACCGACCAGATACACCTCTCCGTGCAGCACATTGTCTTCTTCGCTAAACATTTGTTCGAGCATCGCCTGCCCTGCGGCGACATCGCCTGACAACACCTTTTCGGCCAATTCACCTTCCAGTGCTTTTTCCCAGAAGATACGACGCTTGGGCGGATTAGTGACGCGCGATTTAACAAGTTCACGGTTACGTTCAGCAAAACTTGCCAGCAACTTGTAATTTTGCGGAATCATAGACTCAAGTTTGCTGCGCATCATGCGCGTCAGCACAGGTGTCGCGCCGCCGCTGGAAAAGGCAACCATTAACGGTGATCGATCCATAATGGCCGGCATGATAAAGGTACAATATTCCGGGTCATCAACCACATTAACCGGAATATTGCGTGCCTGCGCTAATCTGGACACCTCGATATTCACACTGCGATCATTAGTGGCCGCAATGACCAGCATTGCATCGTCAAGATGGTGCTCCTCAAAGCGCGCAAAAATGGATTCGACATTTGACATGGCTGACAAGGCCTCATCTATCACGGGCGCAACAACCCTGACCTTAGCCCCTGCTTCCAGCAAAACACCGGCTTTACGCTTGCCTATTTCCCCGCCGCCTATGACCACGCACAAGCGGTTTGTTACCTTAGCAAATATCGGCAAATAATCCATTACTCAACCGCTTTCAAAATCAGCGGAACCAGATCCTGTGGCAGTGCCAGCTTGCCGGACAAGGTGAACTGATGCGCATCCTTGGACATTTTATTCCAGGTCTTTTTGACAATGACGATCCATTTCTCCACATCATAATCTGGATGCTGAGCCACAAAAGCAACCATATAGGATTCAATGAACACCAGGTCAGCAACGTCTTCCATTTGCTGAGTTTCCGGGTTGGTTTTGAGACCTTGCTTACTGACTATAGTTTTAACCCGGTCAATCATGAATTCATCGTACCCCACAGTTCGCATCAGATCTCCTGCGGT
>CAIWRI010000045.1 GCA_903915035.1 uncultured Nitrosomonadales bacterium
ATGCTTCCCCCGCCTTGCGGCGCACTTCTTGCCTCTTGCGTCATGCTTCCCCTGTCTTGCGGCGCACTTCCCGCGTCTTGAGGAGCACTTCCCGCGTCTTGCGTCATGCTTCCCCGGTCTTGCGGCGCACTTTCCGCCTCTTGCGTCATGCTTCCCCTGTCTTGCGGCGCACTTCTTGCCTCTTGCGTCATGCTTCCCGCGTCTTGCGGCGCACTTCCCGCGTCTTGCGTCATGCCTTCCTGAGGCCGCGGAGCCTGGTGCGAATTCTTTGCTGCCTTTCCTGCAAACTGCACTGACCGGCAAAAAAGACATTAATTTTGCCAAATCATCATGGCATTGCAATCTTGTACTGACGCTGAATGACAGCCTACCTGCTTGCCGGTTAATCACGCTGCGGTCTGATTGCATCTTCCCCCTTTTTTTCGTTTGTGCATATAGACCAAAAGGTCTATGCCAAATGGCCTATATCAAAAAGCCCGGCAGCCTGACGCACTGGCCTGATAAGCCTGAAAGTCTCATAAAATCAAGGATTAATTGCGGTTAGGCGGTCGCTGTAAAATTTGCGTCTTGCCTTTTTTAATGCGCTATTGCCTGCCATTTTTCTTTTGTCTTTTATTTATTTTCTTCTGACTGCTGCCGAAGAGCGTCGGCAATCGCGGGGTTGTTGGGCGCGGACTGTTTGAGCACCTGGCAGCAAAGCCGTCCGGTCTGGCCGTTAGGCGTATTTGCTTGGCGGGTATCCGCGTGCACTGTGCTGATTGGACTATAATCAGCGGCGCTTCTGCCCAGCCTTAAAATTGCCATTCATCAGCATGGTTTTTCTTGCCGCACACAATGAGCCTATGAGCCACTTATATCCTGAAGTATTGCAGCCCGGTTTTATCGCTTTTCACAGCAACCGGGCCGAAGATCTGGCTGAGGTGGTGGCAGCCTGGCTGCAACGTCATCCCTTGAATCCGCTCGAAGAAGAGATCATTCTGGTGCAGAGCAACGGCATGGCAGAGTGGATCAAGATGGCGCTGGCGAAAAGCGCTGGCGTGTGCGCGGCTACCCGGGTCGAATTGCCCTCACGCTTCTTGTGGCGCACTTATCGTCAGGTGCTGGGTCGTGAGGCCGTGCCGAATGAATCCGCGCTGGATAAAGTGCCGATGATCTGGCGACTGATGAAGTTGCTGCCGGCGCTGCTGGACAGGCCTGACTTTGCCCCGGTGGCGGGATTCCTGACGGCGAACGAAGCGGATCGTTTGCTGCAACTGGCGAGCAAATTGGCTGATCTGTTTGACCAGTACCAGAATTACCGCGCCGATTGGCTGGAGGCTTGGGCTGCGGGGCAGGATCATTTACTTATGGCGAATGGCGCTATTGCCGCTTTGCCGGCAGAACAACGCTGGCAGCCGCAATTGTGGCGTGCCGTGCTGCAAACACTCACCGCCGAGCAGCGACAAGGCATCAGACCCAAATTACATCAGCGCGTACTCGCCAGCCTGGCCGCGGGTGAAAAACCGGCTCACAGGGTTGCGCAGCGCGTGATCGTGTTCGGCATGAGCCAGATACCCTGGACGACCTTGCAGGCGCTGGCGGCCTTAGCGCCCTTTAGTCAGGTCATGCTGGCGATACCTAATCCTTGCCGCTTCTATTGGGGTGACATCATGGACGGACGCGAGTTGCTGCAGTCCATGCGTCGTCGCCAGCCGCCTCGTGCCGGCGTCGATCTTGCCTTGTTGCCGCTGGAGGACATGCATGCACATGCGCATCCGCTGCTGGCAGCCTGGGGGCGTCAGGGGCGTGACTTCGTGCGTCAGCTGGATGTGTTTGACGATGCCGTGCAAAGTAAAAATCAGTTTGAACTGGCCAGGTTAGATCTGTTCGACGAATCCGAAGAAGCGCCGGGTACGCCGCTGCTAAAGCAACTGCAAAACCGCATCCGCGATCTTGTGCCGCTAAAGGAACATATACCGCTTGTCATTGCCGGCGAGGATAGATCCCTCGTTTTTCATAGCGCGCACAGTAAAATACGTGAACTCGAAGTGTTGCATGATCAGTTATTACTGGCTTTGTCAGACGGCACATTGCATCCGCGGGAGGTGATTGTGATGGTGCCCGACATCGAACAGATGGCGCCGGCCATACGCGCAATATTCGGCCAGTACAAGCAGCATGATCCCCGCTACATTCCTTTTGATATTGCCGACATGAGCGCAAAGGCCAGCAGCCCGCTGATCGGTGCGGTTGACTGGTTGTTAAGCCTGCCGCAACAACGCTGCCGCATGAGCGAGCTGGTGGCTTTGCTGGAGTTGCCGGCAATCTGCGGCCGTTTCGGCATTGAACAGGCGTCTGTTGCCAAACTCACGCAGTGGATGGCCGGGGCGGGCATACGCTGGGGGCTGAATGCGGAACACCGCAGCGAGCTGGGGCTGGCGGCCTGTGGTGAACAAAACAGTGCCTGGTTTGGACTGTGCAGGATGCTGTCAGGTTATGCCAGCGGCGCGGTGAGTGTGCAGACTGCGCTGTTTGAGCGCATTGAGCCCTATCCTGAAGTGGCAGGGCTTGAAGCGGAGCTGGCAGGCTCGCTGGCGCATCTGTTGCAGGCCTTGATACAGTGGTGGCAGGTAGCTGGCACTGCCGCCACGCCAGCGGTCTGGGTTGAGCGCGCCCGGACGTTGTTAGCCAGCATGATCAAGGCCGAATCCGAGCTGGACAGTCAGGCGCTGTGCGCGCTTGAGGAGGGCTTGCTCGCCTGGCAGAGTGCTTGCGAGGAAGCCGGTTTCGACGATGCCGTGCCTTTGCCGGTGGCGCGTGCAGCCTGGCAGGAGGCGCTGAAAACACCGGCGCTGAACCAGCGTTTCAGGGCGGGTGGCATCACCTTTTGCACCTTGATGCCGATGCGGGCGATTCCGTTTGAAGTGGTTTGTCTTTTGGGCATGAACGATGGCGATTATCCCAGGCAGACGATGCGCAGCGACTTCGACCTGATGGGCTTAAAAGGCGTTGCCAGGCCGGGCGATCGTTCCCGGCGTGATGATGACCGGCAGTTGATGCTCGAATCATTGTTATCCGCCAGACGGATATTGTATATAAGCTGGTGTGGTCACAGCGTGCGCGACAACAGTGAACAACCCCCGTCGGTGCTGGTCGCGCAATTGCGTGATTATCTGGCCTCAGCCTGGGGGCGCGAGGTGGTTGACAGCAGAACCACGCAACATCCTCTGCAACCCTTCAGCCGGCGCTACTTTGAGGCGGACAATCCTTTGCGTACTTACGCCCGCGAATGGCGTGCGGCGCATGAACCGGCAGCGCAAGCATCCGGTATAGCAACGTCGCCAGCGCTGGCCGGTTTCGAGCCTGAGCAGGCGCTGACGCTGGCTCAGCTGGCCGCTTTTCTGCGCAATCCCGTCAAGGCGTTCTTCAGAAAACGTTTGCTGGTCAACTTTGCCGGGGAGCAGGAGGAAAACAGCGATGATGAGTGTTTCGCCGTCGATGCCCTGCATGAATATAGCCTCATCCGTGCTTTACTCGATCGTGCCCTTGCACAAGGCGCTCAGCAGGATAGTGTGCCGCGCGCCCTGTTGCAGTTACGCAAAGCAGGGGAGCTGCCGCTCAAGGGGCTGGGTGACTTTAAGCAGCAGGCCTTGCAGGAAACACTCGCCACGATGCTGCACGCCTGGCGTGAGGCGGAAGCGCGCTTTCCTGAAAAGGCGGAACGGCAGTCGGTTCGTCTGCAGGCGGATGAGGTGGTGCTCGAAGACTGGATAGATCATCTGCGCGCCTCGGACGTCAGCGGCACGCGGCAAATTGCCTGGCTGGAACTCGAACCCGGCAAGCTGCTGGAAGGCGGCAAGAAACCTGTTGCCCGCGCCGACAAGCTGTCAGGCCCGTGGATACGCAGTCTCGCCGTCGCGGCCTGCGGGCTCAGCGCACAGGGCGTACTGGTCGGACGCGACGGGGTGGTGGAAATCAATCCTGTGCCGGAACAGCAGGCTAAAGCCACGTTGAGCATGCTGTTGAAGTTGTGGCTGGCCGGCATGAATTCGCCGCTGCCCTTACCGCCTAAAACCGCGCTGGCTTTGCTGGCGGATAAAAATCCACTCAGTCAGTATGAGGGGGACTATCAGCTGCGGGGCGATGTGGAGGAGGCGAGTCTGGCCCGCGTCTTTCCGGATTATGAAGCGCTCATTGCGGATGGCCGCTTCGAGCTGTTATCGCAGCAGATTTATCGCGCTATGCTGGACTGGGCGGCATGCTATGTCAGCGCGACTTTTCATGCAGGCGAAAAGCAAGAGGATGAGGCATGACAACAGATATCAGTTCAGGCCAGGTGTTGCAGGCAGAAGTTTTCGATCTGTGGGGCAGCCGGCTGATTGAAGCGAGCGCGGGAACCGGAAAAACCTGGACGATCGCAGCGCTGTATTTGCGCCTGGTGTTGGGGCATGGCGCGCAACATGGTTTTACACGCCCGCTGCGTCCGCCGGAAATACTGGTGATGACTTTTACCCGTGCGGCCACGCGCGAGTTGTCGAATCGCATACGCGAGCGGCTGCTGAGCGCGGCACGCTGCTTCAGGGGCGAGTGTAAAGCGGAAGATGCCCTTTTGCAGGATTTACTGGATGCCTATCAAGCCGGACCGCTGCGCAACCGGGCCGCCTGGGCGCTGGCAACGGCGGCTGAGAACATGGATGACGCCTCGATTCATACCATTGATGCCTGGTGTCAGCGCATGCTGAAGGAACATGCTTTCGACAGCGGCAGTCTGTTTGACGAGCAACTGGTTGCCGATGAAGCGGCTTTGCGCATCGAAGCGACACAGGATTACTGGCGCGAGGGGTGTTATCCGCTGGCCGCCGACGCTCTGTCAGCGGTGCTGAAAATATGGTCCGGTGTGGAGGCGCTGATCACCGACATGCGAGAACTGATCAATCAGCATATCCCGCCAGAGGCGGCTAACGGCACACTGACCTCTGTGCTGCAAACGAGGGGTGCGCAACGCAGCAAGGCGTTAGCTGCGCTGAAAACCGGCTGGGTTGCGCGCAGCCAAGCGATGCAGGACTGGCTCACTACACAGTTGCCTGCGAAACAGCATGGCTGGACAACGTTGCGGCAGGGGGATTTTATACGCTGGCTGAATGCGTTGAAAGAGTGGGCTGAGGGATCTCAGGACGAATCACCGGAAGCGGCAATGGGTAAAACTGCCTGGGAGCGCCTGACGCCGGCAGGTATGGAAAAAGTCCGCGCACCCGATTCCCCGGCAATCAATTTGCCTGCCGAATTTACGGCCTTTGCTGAACTTAAAGTCGCTCTGGCGCAGTTGCCTGAGGTCAGCTCTTTCGTGCGCTTGCATGCCGCGGCAAACATCGCCCGTCGCCTGTTGCTGCTCAAACGGCAGACTTGCAGTTTCGGTTTTTCAGATATGCTGCAAAGATTGCACAGCGCCTTGCAAGGTGAGAACGGCGTACCATTGCGTGAGCGTATCCTGGCGCAATATCCGGTCATTCTGCTCGATGAGTTTCAGGATACCTCGCCGTTGCAATATCAGATCTTCGATCAGATTTATCAGACCGCAAGCAATAACCCGCAAAGTGCCCTGCTGCTGATCGGCGACCCGAAACAGTCGATTTACGGCTTTCGCGGCGCGGATATTTACAGTTATATGCAGGCAAGGGAGGCGACCCGCGGGCGTCACTATGTACTGGAAACCAATTATCGCTCAACGGAGGCCCTGGTTAGCACGGTGAATCACTGCTTCGGCTCTGCCGAGCGAAGGTCGGGCGAAGGGGCATTCATGTACCGCAAGCCGGAGGACAATCCGTTGCCTTTTGAGCCGGTGCGCGCCTTTGGCCGCCGCGAGCAGTTTGTCACCGGGGCGGGTATCGCACCCGCCATGACGCTGGTGCATGAACTCGCGCTGAACAAGGCCGAAGACATCCGTAAGCAGCAGGGCGCGCGCTGTGCCGAACAAATCGTCTGCTGGTTGAATGACCCTCAATCCGGTTTCGCCGTGGCAGGCGATGAAGCCGCCTTCAGGCCTTTGCTGCCGTCTGACATTGCGATTCTGGTGCGCACAGGTAAGGAGGCGGCGGCAGTCAGGCGCGAACTGACGCGCCGGCAGGTGCCCTCGGTATATCTCTCGGACAAGGAATCGGTATTCGCCAGCGGGGTGGCTCATGACCTGGTGCACTGGTTGCGCGCTGTCGCCATGCCGCAGGATGTCAGGCTGGTGCGTACTGCACTGGCTATCGCGACACTGGGCTTGAGCCTGGAGGAGCTGGAGATGCTGGCCTGTCATGATGAAGCCTTTGATGCGCGCTGCGATCAACTGCGTCAGTTGCGCAGTGTCTGGCAGGCACAGGGCGTGCTGGCGATGTTGCGTCAGACCTTGCATCAGATGAAACTTGCCGCAGGCTGGCTAACGGCGCCCGAGGGGGAGCGCAAGCTGACCAATTTCCTGCATCTGGCTGAATTGCTGCAAGCAGCAAGCAATAATCTGGAGGGCGAGCAGGCATTGATCCGCTGGTTGCTTACCGAGATAGACACCGGGGATGCGAAAAGTGATGAGCAGGTGGTGCGTCTGGAAAGCGATGCCGGTCTGGTCAAGGTCATTACCATACACAAAAGCAAGGGGCTGGAATATCCGCTGGTCTGTCTGCCTTATGCCACCAGTTTCAGGGGCGTGGAAAGAAGGTCGACCGCTTTTCTCAATCTGGCGGATGAGTCCGGTCAGCGAAAATTAAGTTTGCAGTTTGATGATGCGGAGCTGGCCCGTGCGGACCGGGAGCGGCAGAGGGAAGATTTACGCCTGCTGTATGTTGCGCTGACGCGTGCGCGGCATGGTTTGTGGGTAGGCTTTGCCGCGGTAAAAAAGGGTAAGAATTGCGTTGCCTGGCAAAGCGGGGCGGGTTATATCTTCGGTGGAACGGCGGATACGTCAGACTGGTTAGCCCTGTTGCAGCGGTTTGCCTGTGCCGATATTGTTTTGCTGGCGGCAGCGCAAAACACGCCATGCACCCTGCTGTTGCAAGCCGATTCTGTCGCGCCTTTACAGGAGGTGCCGGATTATCAGGCCGACTTCGAGCGCAATTGGACGATAGGCAGTTTTTCCCGGCTGGCCAAGGATCTGAGCTCGGTTACCTCGGCTTTGTCGCCCTTGCAGGTATCCCGAGGCGCGGATGACGAATTCGCTTCGAGCAATAAATTGATCGCAGCCCGGGAATTCATTCCGGCTCACGCACAGCAAGCAGCGCAAGGCTGGCATAAATTCATACGCGGACCTCAGGCGGGAAATTTTCTGCATGATCAGCTTGAGTGGCTGGCGGAGCAGGCGTATGCCTTGCCGGGCAACGAGCTGCTTGCTGTGCGGCTGAGTCGCCGTTGCGAGCGCGCAGGCTACGGGGCTTATGCTGAAGAGATCGTCTCCTGGCTTGCCGAAGTGGTGCAAACCCGGTTGCCCGGGCCCGATGCGGCGCTAGTTGAGCTGCTTGCGGTGTTGCCTGAGATGGAGTTCTGGTTACCTGCACAGCGGCTTGAGAGCAAAGCCTTCGATGCCCTGTGTCAGCAATATCTGTTGCCGGGGGTGGAGCGTCCGCTGCTTGCCGACCGGCAATTGCACGGCATGTTGCTGGGCTTTGCCGATCTGGTGTTTGAACATCAGGGGAAATACTGGATACTCGATTACAAGTCGAATCATCTGGGTGAGGACGATGCGGCTTATAGCAGCGACGCGCTGGCCCGTTCCATGGCCGAGCACCGCTATGACATACAGGCGGCGATTTACCTGCTGGCCTTGCACCGTCTGCTGAAAGACCGTCTGGGCAGCAACTATCATCCTGAACAGCAGCTGGGCGGCGCAGTGTATCTGTTCCTGCGCGGCATAAAAGGGCCGCAAAACGGAGTTTGTCTGATCCCGGCCTGCATTCCCCTGCTGGATGCGTTGGATACCATGCTGAGCGGAGAGCTTTGATGAATACGGCTATTCAAGACGATGTGATTATTTTGCAAACAGCCGACGCAGATACGCTGGCTATTTTGCACGGCTGGGCTGAAAAAGGCTGGCTGCGCAGGCTCGACAGCGCCATGGCCGATTTTATGCGCGAACTGGATGCGTCTGCGGCACCTGTATTGCTGGTATGCACGGCATTACTGGCACAGATGGAAGGGCGCGGCCATACCTGCCTGCCGTTGCGGCAACTGGTCAGGCAGCCTGAGTTGATCTTGAACTGGCCGCCGGCTGCCCGTCAGGAATTAGCTATGTTATGGCGACGGTTGCCGGACAATTTATCTGACTGGTTAACGGTCCTGCGGGCGAGCATATTAATCCGCACGGCATCTGCGACTGACAGCGGACAGCCTCTGGTGTTAAGTGGCACGGAGCAGGAGCCCTTGCTGTATTTGCGCCGCTACTATCTGTATGAACAGGACGTTGCCGGCAATGTGCTGCAACGCACAACGGCAGCTCTCCCCGTGGATGAAGTGCTGGCAGGAGAGTGGCTCTCGCGTCTGTTTGATGCGGACGCGGATGAGCTTGACTGGCAAAAACTGGCTTGCGCCGTGGCCTTGCGCGGCAGTTTCACCGTGATTACCGGCGGACCCGGCACGGGCAAAACCTATACCGCAGCGCGTATGCTGGCGTTGCTTTTTGCCATGCATGGCGAGCGGCTGCGTGTTGCTCTGGCGGCACCCACCGGCAAGGCTGCGGCACGCTTGCGACTGTCCATTGATGCGTCCTTGCAGGAATTGAGCATGCGACTGGGCGATACACTGGACCTGGATTCCTTCACCCGGCGCATAGGCGCTGCGAGAACCTTGCATGCCCTGCTGGGCGCCAGGCCGGATACCAGGCAACTGCGCTTCAATGCCAGTCATCCGCTGGATGTGGACATCCTGATTGTCGATGAGGCGTCAATGATTCATCTTGAGATGATGTCCTCGCTGTTGCAGGCCATGCCGCCCGGCGCTAAAGTTATTCTGCTGGGTGACAAGGATCAGCTCGCCTCGGTTGAGGCGGGTGCCGTACTGGGTGATCTTTGCCTCGGTGCCCTGGCGGGGAGCTATGATGCGGAAACTGCGCGCTATGTGCTGTCTGTTACCGGAATTAAGCTGCCGGATAAGTATCTGACGACTCGAAGTACGCCACTGGCGCAACAAACGGTGATGCTGCGCAAAAGTCGTCGCTTCGGCGGACTGATCGGCCAGTTGGCACAGGCGGTGAATCGCGGGGAGAGTGAGCTGGCGCAGCAACTGATTAGCCGTGATGCGACAGGCATTTTGCATACCACCAGTCACCCGACTGTGAGTACGGTAGTGCATCTCGCTGTTCACGGCAGGCCAGGTGCCAGCGCCTGTTACGCGGATTATTTGCAGCTGGCAAGCAAAAGGCCCGCTGATTCGCAGCGACATGAAGCCTGGGTAAAAAGCGTGCTGCTGGCCTTTGAACGGTTTCGCATCCTCTGCGCGGTGCATGAGGGGGACTGGGGCACTGAGCGTTTAAATGTGGCAGTCCAGCTGGCGCTGGCAGCGGAGGGACTGCTAAAGCCCAGAGGTGAATGGTATGTCGGCCGACCGGTGATGGTCACCCGCAACGATGCGGAGCTGGGCGTTTTTAACGGCGATGTGGGTATCGCCTTGCCGGGGGCTTTGCTGGCTGCCGCGCTGCGCGTGTATTTTCTGGATGGTGATAATTTGCGCTCGGTTGGTGTCAGCCGTCTGGCGCATGTGGAAACCGCCTTTGTGATGACGGTGCACAAGAGTCAGGGCTCTGAGTTTCAACATACCTTGCTGGTGTTGCCCGAGGGCGGTGCTCAGGCTTTAACCCGTGAGCTGGTTTACACCGGCATTACCCGTGCGCGGGAAAACTTTACCCTGATCGAAGGACAGCCTGGTTTGCTGAAACAGGCAATTGCTCAACCCTCACGGCGCGCCAGCGGCTTGCAGATCGGATTTTAACTGTGCAGGCTAACTGAAACGCTTAAACTCAAACCGTTTTAGCCGTTGCTATGCTCGAAACCCGTGCAGGCAGACCTGCACGAGCGTATTCCTCATCACGGCAAGTCTTTGCCATCTGCGATCAGTCAGTCGAACTTACTGGAATGACCGCTGTGGTCGTTTTTTTGTGCGGGCTGGTGCTGCGTTGAAAAAACGTGGTTATAAATTGATGGCAATTTTTTAAACGTACAACAGAAAAAGGACCTACATTTCTGTAAGTCCTTGAATTCTTTGGTGGCCCGGGGCGGAATCGAACCACCGACACAAGGATTTTCAATCCTCTGCTCTACCGACTGAGCTACCAGGCCATTTTTATATCGCTACACTTTTACAGTGCTTTAACTCTGCGAAGTCGCGCATTATACCGGGTTTTTCAGGAAGCGCAATAGATACTTCAATATAAATGACAAACCCCGCCGTAGCGGGGTTTGTCAGATCAGCTAAATACCGGCTTAATCGAATTACATCATGCCTTCCATGCCGCCCATGCCGCCGGCAGCTGCCTTATCTTCAGGCAATTCAGCAACCATACACGCTGTCGTCAGCATCAAGCCGGCGATTGAAGCTGCATTTTGCAATGCAACGCGCGTCACTTTGGTAGGATCTACCACGCCCATCGCCAGCATGTCGCCATATTCGCCGGTTGCTGCGTTGTAACCGTAGCTGCCAGTTCCTTCGGAGACTTTGTTAACCACAACAGACGGTTCGTCGCCTGCATTTTGCACGATGGCGCGCAAAGGCGCTTCCATAGCACGCAATACAATCGTGATACCAGCATCTTGATCGTGATTGTCGCCCTTCAAGCCGGCTACAGCCACCTTGGCACGCAGCAGTGCTACGCCGCCGCCGGGGACAATGCCTTCTTCAACAGCGGCACGGGTTGCGTGCAATGCATCTTCCACGCGCGCCTTCTTTTCCTTCATTTCAACTTCGGTTGCAGCACCGACTTTGATCACGGCAACGCCGCCGGCCAGCTTGGCTTTACGTTCTTGCAGCTTTTCTTTGTCGTAATCGCTGGTTGACTCTTCAGCTTGCTTGTTGATTTGGCCGATACGCGATTTGATTGCGTCTTCACTGCCTGCGCCGTCGATGATGATGCTGTTGTCTTTACCGACTTCGATACGTTTGGCTTGACCCAGATCTTCCAGTGTTGCTTTTTCCAAAGTCAGACCGACTTCTTCAGCGATTACCGTACCGCCTGTCAAAATCGCGATATCTTCCAGCATCGCCTTGCGACGATCGCCAAAGCCCGGTGCCTTGACAGCAACCGTCTTCAGGATACCGCGGATGTTGTTAACAACCAGTGTTGCCAGCGCTTCGCCGTCTACATCTTCGGCGATAATCAGCAGTGGACGACCGGCCTTGGCGACTTGTTCCAGGATAGGCAGTAAATCGCGAATATTGGATACTTTCTTGTCATGCAACAAGATGTACGGATTTTCCATCAATGCCAGTTGACGATCCTGGTTGTTGATGAAGTAAGGTGACAGATAGCCGCGATCAAATTGCATACCTTCTACGATATCCAGTTCGTCATCCAGGCCGGTACCGTCTTCAATGGTGATGACGCCTTCTTTGCCGACTTTTTCCATCGCAGCCGCGATTTTTTCGCCGATTACGGTGTCAGAGTTTGCCGAGATGCTGCCGACTTGTGCGATTTCCTTGCTGGTGGTACATGGCTTGGAGAGCTTCTTCAGTTCAGCAACTGCAGCGATGACAGCCTGGTCGATACCGCGCTTCAGATCCATCGGGTTCATGCCGGCAGCAACGAACTTCATGCCTTCCATGACGATGGATTGTGCCAGTACGGTTGCCGTGGTTGTGCCATCACCTGCGACATCGGAAGTCTTTGATGCAACTTCTTTAACCATCTGCGCGCCCATGTTTTCGAACTTGTCTTTCAATTCGATTTCTTTAGCGACAGATACGCCATCTTTAGTGATGGTAGGGGAGCCGTATGAACGATCCAGGACGACGTTACGGCCTTTGGGACCCAGTGTTACTTTAACTGCATCGGCCAGAATGTTCACGCCGATGACCATTTTACTGCGTGCTGCGTCGTGGAATTTTACGTCTTTAGCTGCCATTTTTTGTGCTCCTGAAGTTGTTTGATACCGTTTTCCGGGCTTACCCGAAAATCCGGTTATAAAAAAGCCTGCCGCAGGGAATGCTTAAAGTTCGACTACGCCGATGATGTCATCTTCGCGCATGGTCATGTATTCCTGACCGTCCATCTTGAAGGCTTGTCCGGCATATTTGCCAAACAACACGCGGTCACCGACTTTAACGGTCATGGCCTGCAATTTTCCATCATCTCCGACTTTGCCATTGCCCACGGCGATAATTTCGCCTTGATCCGGCTTTTCGGTAGCTGCATCAGGAATAACGATACCAGATGCGGTTTTACGCTCTTCTTCCATACGCTTGACGATGACGCGATCGTTCAAAGGACGAATCTTCATATTTATATCTCCAGTGGGTTGAATTAAATGCAGAGGTGAAGCGATGCTCCGCCTGCAAGCGCTAACAATGGGGATAGCAGCTTGCCATTTCAAGGGCGGAGGTCGTATTTATTTTAGTTGAGGCAGTGCGATCTGGTTATCTTTGCTGTACTGGTAGTCATGAAAGATATGCTCGGCACTCAGAATCTGATATGTGCCATCCGCGTTACGGTGCGTGGTGTCTTTCAGGCGATAGGTGTACTGCCCGCAAGTCCAGCAATCATAGTTGCGCATGTGCGTGCACAGACAGGTTTTGTCCATCACGGAAAGCTTTTTTGCTTCCGGATTTTCTGCAAGCACCCGGTTGTAGGCGTCAATGTAGGCGCAACCGCCGTTACCATCGAGCAGATAACCATACGCCTCGCAGTTTGGACGAACGCCCGCACCGATAGACGGACTGGTGCTGATCATCCGCATAGGATAGCCGGTAGGGGAGGTGGTGTTCACTTCCATCTGCTCTTCTGTCGCCCTGTAGTATTCCTGCTGAACTTTTTCAGGAATACCGCATTCCGCAGCAACCGTGAAGCGGGTCGCAACCTGCACGCCGGCACAGCCTTTTTCCAGAAAGTCGACGGCATCCGTGCCGGTAAAAATGCCGCCTGCAGCGATGACCGGAATTGTCAGATGTTCGGCTTTCAGGTAAGCGATAATTTCAGCCACGATGGTATGCAAGTCATATTGCGCCCAGTCCATGCCAAACCCCAGATGTCCGCCGGCTAACGGGCCTTCAACTACCACGAAGTCCGGCAAACGTTCCAGACGGGCGGTCTTGCGCAGAAAAAGAATCAGCGCGCGTAAGGAAGATACGATGATGCCCAGTTTTGCATCGCGAAAACGCGGGTTATCCTTCATCATCTCAAAAGAGCCCAGATGCAAACCGGCACTCAGGGTGATGCCTTCAATACCTGCATCCAGTGCACCGTTCAGGCGCACACGCAAGGTTTCACGCGGTGCGTTCATGGTGAGTTTTTCCATGCAGTTGACGAAAATCATGCCTTCGCCACGCTTGGCTTCCATCGTTTTGCTGACGTGCAGGCGCGTCGCTTCAGCGACTTGACCCAAATCGAACTGCACGATGGATTTGTCTACCTGCTTGATGTTGAGCTTATATTGCTTTTGCTTGTCGCTGACGAACTTGGTCTTGTAACGACGATCAGTTACCGTCGGCAACATCGCATCGGAAATATGTCCGATCCCGCCCAGTCGTGCTGCTTCCAGCGCTAATTCAGCGGTAGAGATATCTACCCCCATACCGCCTATTATTACCGGCACCACTTCACGTTGCCCTAAGCGCAGGCGGAAATCATCTACACATTTCATTACTGCCATCCTCCAACTGTCGCTCATGGTTTCTGAGCGTTATAAATTATTATTAATACACTAAGTTGCTAAGGATGCCACAGATAGGATAATACTCAAAGCAAAAAGCAGGATTGGTGAAAAAATAAGTATAGTAATCAGCATGCAATGCAAGGTTAATACATCAGAAATTGCCGCGCATTGCATCTGAAAACTAGGTTGAGAATAAATTCAAACTGACTGATTTTTAGTTGCTCCGTGCTCTGACAATTGCAGCTCTCACCTGATTGGGAGCGGTGCCACCGATATGATTGCGGCTGGCGAGTGAACCTTCCAGTGACAGAACCTGATAAATATCGTCTTCGATCAGTGTTGAAAAATCTTTCAATTCGGCAAGACTAATGTTGGACAGATCACAGCCGCGCTGTTCAGCAAAGCGCACAGCCAGTGCCACGGCTTCATGGGCATCGCGGAACGGCAGTCCTTTTTTGACCAGATAATCCGCCAGATCCGTCGCGGTGGCATAACCTTGCAGTGCCGCACGGCGCATGGCTTCGGGTTTGACAGTGATGCCGGAAATCATGTCTGCATAAATGCGCAAGGTTT
The DNA here is from genome assembly GCA_903915035.1 of uncultured Nitrosomonadales bacterium. Lineage (GTDB taxonomy): Bacteria > Pseudomonadota > Gammaproteobacteria > Burkholderiales > Gallionellaceae > Gallionella. The sequence goes on from CAIWRI010000045.1 coordinate 14,379, forward strand.
GCGTGAGCGTGTCTACCGTATCAAACAATGGTTCCTTGTCTTCCTGATTGTCCTTGTTGTAGGCCAGAGGTTGCCCCTTCATCAGTGTCAGCAAGGCGATCAGATGTCCGTTCACGCGGCCTGTCTTGCCGCGCACCAGTTCAGGTACATCGGGATTTTTCTTCTGCGGCATGATGGAAGAGCCGGTGCAAAAGCGATCGGCAATGTCGATGAAGCCGACCATCGGACTCATCCATAAAATCAATTCCTCTGAGCAGCGTGACAGATGCGTCATGATCAGTGCAGCAGCAGCGGTAAATTCGATGGCGAAATCGCGGTCGGATACCGCATCCAGTGAGTTTTCGCATACGCCTTCAAAACCCAGCAGTTTTGCGACCATCTCGCGATTGATAGGATAGCTGGTGCCTGCCAGGGCTGCGGCACCCAGAGGCAGTTGGTTCACGCGGCGGCGCGTATCGTGCAAGCGCCCGGCATCGCGCTTCAACATTTCGTAATACGCCATCAGATGATGTGCGAAGCTGATCGGTTGAGCTACCTGTAAATGCGTAAAGCCCGGCATGATGGTGTCGGTATGTTTTTCAGCCAGATCAAGAAATGAATTTTGCAAGGCTTTGATCAACACCAGCAGTTCATCTATTGCATGACGCAAATACAGCCTGATATCGGTCGCCACCTGGTCGTTGCGCGAGCGCCCAGTATGCAGTCGCTTACCGGCATCTCCTACCAGCGTGGTCAGACGTTTTTCGATATTCAGATGCACATCTTCCAGATCCAGCGACCAGACAAAGTCTCCGTTGAGGATTTCGCTTTCAATTGTCGCTAGTCCCTGTCTGATATCTGCCAAATCTGATGCTGCGATGATGCCGCAAGCTGACAGCATCTGCGCGTGTGCCAGAGAACCCTGAATATCGAACAGCGCCAGTTTTTGGTCGAAATCGACCGATGCGGTGTAACGTTTGACCAACTCTGCGACGGGTTCTGAAAAACGTCCCGACCAGGTGTCATTATTTTGTATGCTTGCCATGTCAAAAGTCCGGATATAAAGTACGGCTGCCAAATAAAGGCAAAAAGGCGATGTCGCCATAAATAAGGCGCGCAGTATAAAACAAAATCCTCTGTCAGGTGCATATGTATGTTTATGCAGGAGTTTTTATTGACCTTTTGCTACGAAAATTCTGACTTACAGACTATTTTTTATTTTGTTCCGCCTGTACTTTACGCAGGTCATGCAAATCGGACTCGATGATGGATAGCTGATAAAAACTTCCTCCGCTGCGCTTTGCAATTTCAAGCTGTTGAATTGCGCTGAGCAGATTCCCTTGCCAGGCATAGCTGTATGCTTGCGCCTGATGTTGTTCAAATGGCATTTTTAACTGGCCATAACAGCGCGCCTGCAAATCGTAGAGCGCAATGTCAGCGGGGTGCAGGGTGACTTGATCGGCCAGCAGCTTGGCCACCGTATCAGCCTGATTGCTTTTTAGCAGCAGGTCTATATAGTCATAAAACAAGGCGCGATGCTGGGGAAAATTCAGCACGGCAGTCCGGTAAAAATCCTGCGTATCCGTATCACGGGCAGCGAGTTTCACTTGACCTGCTAGCGTTACTATCATCGCGTTGTTTACTGCCGGAGTATGTTTTAAAAGAATCTCCAGTTCTGTTCTGGCGCGATCGATTTGCTTGTTACGCAGTAGTGAACTGATCAGGCCATATCGTTGAACGACCGGATTACCAAATTTATGTGTGGTCAGGGCATCGTTGAAATAGCGTACTGCATCTCTGGCCGTTTTCTGTGAGCCGAAGAGTTTCGTGCGCACCAGTTGAAAATTCAGGCTATCCGGCAATAACAAATAAGGCTGTTTGTTTACCCTGTTTTCAATATCGGCGATACGGTCGCTGGTCACCGGATGGGTACGCAGGTAGTTGGGTGCATTACCATCGATCAGGCGGGTTGCCCGTTGCAGTCGTTCGAGAAACTCAGGCATGGCATGGGTGTTGAATCCCGCTTTTAACAGCGTTTCAAAGCCGATACGATCGGCTTCCTGCTCATGTTCGCGGGTGAAATCCAGCTGTTTTTGCATGCTATGCGCTGTGACGCCTGCTATGGTGGCTTGAGTCGCATTAGGGTTGTTGCGTGCGGCCAGGATCGCGACTGCAATCGCGGCCATCGTCATCATCGTGTCTCCTTGTGACGACGCAACCATGCGGGCCAGATGGTGTTGGGTGACGTGAGCGATTTCGTGAGCTAATACCGAGGCCAGTTCTGATTCACTCTCAGTGAGCAGGAGCAGGCCGGCATTAACGCCGATAAAGCCGCCCGGCAGCGCAAAGGCGTTGATGCTGTCGTCATTGACGGCAAAAAACTCGAATTCGAGCGCGGGTTCATTGCAAAAACCAGCCAGTTTGACGCCTATCTGATTCAGGTATTCGTTGATTTCCGGATCATCCAGATATTGTTTACCTGCGCGTATCTGCATCAGGCTTTGTTGACCGATTTCACGTTCCTGCATTGGATTGATGGCAGCTTGCGATACATCGCCAAGATCGGGCAATCCCTCGCACAGAGCATTATGGGAAAAGCATAATAAGAGAACCCAAAGCAATTTTTTCATAGCCGACATTTTATCAGATTCAGGATTCAGGATTCGGGAAGAGGGAAGGACGGGAAGAGTAAACTGTTTCACCTTTCACCTTGCTCCTGTATTGACTGGACTTTACTGCAAAAAATGCGCAAAATTCACTCCTCTCAACGATGAAGTACAGGAATAACGACGTGAACGATTTTAAAAATATAACGGCTGCAGCATTGGTGGCAATGTTGCAGCAAGGCCGGGTTAAATTAATCGACGTGCGCACGGATGCTGAAATTTCTCGCGGCAGGATTCCGCAGAGTGATGCATTGCCATTGCATTTGTTGCCGTTACGTCTGAGTGAGCTGGATAAAAATGCAACGACAGTTTTTTATTGTCATGTGGGCGGACGCTCTGCGCAGGCTGCTGCATTTGCTGCGGGCAATGGTTTTACCGATGTCTATAATCTGCAAGGCGGCATCACCGCCTGGGCGCATGCCGGTCAGGCTATCGTATGATGGATGACAAAGGACATCCGTTTGATGTCGAGTTGGATGCTCGCAATATGGCTTGTCCTATGCCTATTTTGCGCACCCATAAGTCCTTATCACAAATGAGCAGTGGTCAAGTGTTGCGTGTTGTAGCGACAGATAAAGCGGCACCTAAAGACTTTGAGGCATTTTGCCGTCAGACCGGGAATGAACTGCTCTCAATGAGCGAGCAAAATGGTGAGCATTGCTTTTATCTGCGCAGACGTTAATAACACCGAACCGATTCATAATCAGGAGGTTGTGCAGCAGTGGCTTGGATGACCGAGATCGACTTTCGAGGCGGAACGAGACCTGTTTCGGCTCAAGCAGATAGCTTGCATGGCTATCCCAGCTCACAGCATGTTATGCCTGAACACCTGTACATTGTCGCGCCCCGCCTGCTTGGCTGCATACATGGCGACATCGGCATGCTTGATCAGTACCGTTTCATTTTCGCCCTGTTCCGGAAATAAGGCGATGCCGATGCTGGAGGAAATATGTAACTCCATTCCTCCCACTAGCATGGTCCGATTGAGTGCAAGGCGTATCTTCTCTGCGACAAATAACGTATCAATTTCCGAATCAACCTCAGATAGTAATACAATAAATTCATCGCCACCAACACGGGCTACCGTGTCCGATGCCCGAATACAGAGCTGCATGCGTTTGGCAGCTTCAATTAAGACCTGATCACCCAGGGCGTGACCATAGGTGTCGTTAACCGGTTTGAATTTGTCAAGATCAATAAACATCAAGCCCACATGGAAGAGTCCCCTTTTTGCGGAAAAAAGTGCTTGCTTTAGCCTGTCTCTGAGCAAAGATCGATTGGGCAAATTGGTTAGAGGATCGTAGGTCGCGAGGTGAGCCATCCTTTTTTCCGTCAACTTGCGTTCGCTGATATCAATAAAAGTAGTGACCGAACCCATGATCACGTCATCAATGATAATCGGGCGTGACCAGTATTCCACAGGAATAGCTATGCCTGACTTATGCCAGAACACCTCTTCTGTACAGTGAATATTCTCATTGTGATGGTGGGCCGCATAGATCCGGCATTCAACAGCAGGATAAGGCATGCCATCCGCATGAGTATGTTGGATGACGTCATGAATATGACGCCCGATTAGTTCACTGGAACTTGTATAGCCTAAAATTCGTAAAAATGATTCATTGACAAAATTACAGTTACCGTTGATATCCACACCGTAAGCACCTTCCGCCATAGATTGCAGTAAGGAGCTCATTTTCTGATTTGAATAGCGTAAGGCCGTTTCAGTCTCCATACGTCCGGTAATGTCGCTGAAAGTCGAGACATAATTGACGAGCATGTTATCTGCATTTTTTACTGCGGTGATGATGAGATGTTCAGGATAATCTTCACCATTTTTGCGTCGATTCCAGATGTTTCCACTCCAGGTGCCTGTAGCGACGATACTGTCCCACATCGCGGCAAAAAAATCGGCATTATGTTTCCCCGAGCTGAGTATTCGTGGATTCTTACCGATCACTTCTTCGGCGGCGTAGCCGGTGATGGTGGTAAAGGCGCTGTTAACACGAAGTATTTCGTTGTTGGCATTACTGATCAGAATGCCTTCATCCGATTCAAAGGCGGTAGCTGTAATATTCAACTCAAGTTTCAGCTTTTGCGATTCACGCAAATAAATCACTATTGCTGAGACGGCAATGATCAACATGCCGCCGGCACTTGCCAGCAGAAAACAAAGCCAATATTTTTCAGTTGTAAAACGAAGCAAGTCATTCAGCGGGGTGTGCACGTAAATGTTAATGCCATTTTCTGTCAGGGCCCTGGATGCAAACATGACAGGCGGGGCTTTTTCATCGATCAATACCAGCGAAGCATGATTTTCCCAGGGTGTGAATTTCAATGGTTTAAGTTCGCTGCGCTTGTAGAGTAATAATTTGTCTTTTCCAGATAAATTAACGACCGTTGCATCAGGCAGATAGCGAAGCTCGAATTGCTTGTCCTGCGCCATGACGATGACCCCGTTGGCATCCGTGATGTAGACATTAGCCGATTTAGTCCAGCGGGCGAGTTTATTGACATCACGCTTAACTACCACCGCACCGATAAAGCGCCCTGCATCGAAAACAGGGCTGGCATAAAACAGGCCAGGCTGGTTGGTTGCCCGTCCTACCGCATATTGGTGTCCCTGTTGCCCTGCACGCGCCTGTTTGAAATACAGGCGATCAGACAAATCCACTCCGACTATGCTTCCTGACTCCGCGATATTGCTCGAAGCAATGCACTCACCCGCCGCATCAAGGATAAATATCACATCGGCAGCAAACCGACTGCTTGCATAATCAAGTGTCTGACTCAGCTCGACCAGCGCTTTGTCCCGGGACCAGCGTTGTTTGCGTTTTTCATAACTTAAAGTAGTCGGCAAACTATTGGCACCGAAGCTGCGCAAGGTGTCAACCACCGCTGTTTCACGGGCAAATACCTGTGCTGTCCCGTTGAGCAGTTTCAGACTTTCGGTAATATTGCCGGTAATACTCTCCAGTTTTTGCGCGTTGCGCAGCGATTCCTGATGAATCAAGTCATCGGCAAGGCGGTTATGATAATCTTCTGCTATAAACCATGAAACGCCTATCCATATAGTAAGCAACAGACAGGGTAACTTACACAGGCGAACCGTAGAAAATACATTATTTCGACTGAAATAAGTCGCAATCAGGGTGAGGACGGTAATTAGGCCGGTTGCGATCAGTACAATTAGCGCAAGCAAGCCGGGGGATATGCTGGATGAAGCTGTTACGATATCTGTGCCGCGAATGAAATAGGCGGAAGCTATTGCGGTGTAGTGCATGCCGGAAACGGCTAAGCCCATCACCACCGCGCTTAGCAGCCTCACACCGACATTCTGGCGCAGTGTTTTGAATCTGAATTCGATCCACAAGGCGAGTGTCGCCAGTACGATGGCAACCAAGACGGACAACAGAAACAACCCGGTGTCATAACGGATCAGGCCGTTAAAATGCATAGCCGCCATGCCTGAATAGTGCATCGCACTTATCCCTGCGCCAAACAATAGTCCGCCTGATACAAGTTGCACAGCGGACAACTTATCGCGGCTGATTATTTGAATCGCCAGGGTACTGGCAAGAACAGCAGGAATCATCGACAGTAAGGTGGTGACAGGATCGTAATTGCTTGAGCACGGCAGGCTGAAGGCCAGCATACCGATAAAATGCATTGCCCATATACCAAGACCAAAGCACAACCCTCCGCCTGCAATACAGAGTTGCCTTGTTCTGGCTTTGGTGATTATGGAAACACGCAGGGAAACCAATAGCGAAGCGTAAGCGGTGAGTATCGCAACGAAAATTGACAGGCCGACAAGAATCGGGTTGTAATTCCCCATGTAAAGCACGCTGCCGTCAGGGGGCGAAACAATCAGATGTAATAAATTAATCATTACAGGGCGTTGCGAAAAATCAGCTTATCGGGGATGGAAGGACTCAACACACAGCAGGCTTTGATTTGATGTGCGAAACCCGACCGTTGCGGCACGTAAGCTTGCAAATTGTTGCGCGCGGAGAAATCATGGCGTCACTCGTTATTCTTCAATCAGATTATCCCTTATCATATATCATCCATAGCCTGTCAGTCGATATAAATCGGCGTTCGAATTATCTGAAGTTAGACGCTGGCGAACATGGTCGCAATAGTATATCGCGGCCTCAAGCTAAAGGTTACCGGAATAACCGGGGTAATCTGTCATGAACAACGCGCCTGCCTGGCGATAATTGCGTGATTGGCATCCGGATAAAGCCGGTAAAAGTTCTGTTTTCAATGAATTCAGCGCGGTTTGTGGCTATAGCCGTGAGTACGCATCGCGTCTGCTATGCATTCAAATCAGGGGCCGCCCCGTATAGATCGAACGCCCCATACCCGCAACCGCGACACCATAGGGAATACCATTCATACTCATGGTCATACCCTGACCGACATAAGCACCACCTAGTGGCAGCAAATAGCACTTGTCGAACAGATTGTCGATACCGAAGTCAATGCGGATTTTCTTGTTCAACTCATAACTGCTGCGCAGATTGAACAGACTGTAACCGCCGGTCTTGATCTCATTGCGTACCTGCGAGACCTCGGTTTTAGCCTCTACCAGTTGCAGTTCTGCGCTATTGCTCCAGCTACCCGTGCGTTGCTCCAGTGACAGCCTGGTATTGAGTGGCATGATGTTGTAGAGATTATCGCCGGTGGTCAGATTTTCACCCCGGGTATAACTCAACACGGCTTTCGCGGTAAGATCGCCATAGTTACCATATCGGCCCGGGTTATGGTACCCGGACAAATCAAAGCCGTATATCTGCGCCGATTGATTAACATACTGAAGATTTACAAATCCAGTTGTTGCTTTCGAATTAGCTGCCGTGTAGCAACTCGTACCCACCGGACAGCGTTGAGCATCGATATAGTTAGAAACATAAGTGTCATAAGGTGTCAATGCCGCTTCCCATTTAGCCTGTGCTGTATCATGCCAGCTGGCGGTGGTGCTCAGGGTATGCGCGACTTCCGGTTTCAGGTTATTGTTACCGAGATAACCATTACCATCGCCCGCCAAATTATTCATCACCATCACCATCATCATTGAATCGCCTGACCAGGTATACCACTGATCCAGATTGGCCGAGCGGCTTTTCTGCGCATAGCCGAACTCATAGGATTGCGTGCTGTCCGGCGTATAACGGGATAAGGCAGTTAAATCCCAGTTCTGATCGGTGTGCGAGTGATCAAGCGCATTAAAAGCCGCTGCATCTGCTGTCTGGTTCATCATGTTATTTAGGGTCGGAACATTGTAACCATGTGCGTCACCCGCATCCGCTTTCCAGATGCTCCACAAGCTGCGCGCCGGTATGGTGCGTCCCGACTAGGACAGGACCGGCGGCAAGCCGGAAATCATTGTCGAAGCCGACGAAACCTGGATCGGCGGTCGCACGCGTGGCGTCCACGATATGGTGCTCGTGGCCTGCGCCGTCGAAGTCCTGCAGCGCAAGCGCACCAGCAATCTCAATAAGCGTAAGAACGGGCGTTACGCCGGACGCTTCCGCCTCTCTGTGGTACCGAACCGGAGTGCAACGTCGCTGGTCGGCTTTATTGAAAGCGCCGTGGCGCTACCATTATTACCGACGACTGGAGTAGCTATGCAACGCTCGGGAAACGCAGATACCTTCATACCGCCGTCGCGGAGCGCGGCGACATGGACGTCGCGGAAAACTTTTTGCCCATCATCCATCTCGTATTCTCCCATCTCAAGACCTGGCTGCGCGGCATACATCACGGTGTCAGCCCTCAACATCTGCAAGCCTATTTCGACGAATTCACCTTCCGTTTTAACCGGCGCTTCTACCCATTCAATGCCTTCCGATCTCTATTTGGCATCGCGAGCGATGTCACCGCTCCGACCTATGCTGAACTGTACTCCGCAAAATCACGAAACACTACATCGAGTAGGTGGGTATGACAACCGGATAAGCACGGTTTGAACAAAATACAACTGCGCCCGCTTCTTGCCGCACTGAGCGACCTGATGATTGTCGCCGGTCTGGTTATTTGCAGTCTATCTTGAATCGGCTGAAAAAGTTTCGCGAATCACACAATATTATGAGAACTGGCAACTTGACGAGCTACCACTGGCTTTACTGGTACTGTCGGCGGGGCTTTCCTGGTTCGCCTTTCGCAGGACGCGTGAGGCACATCGTGAGGTAAAAGAACGAATTCATGCGCAAGACAGGATTACTGAACTGCTTAATCAAAATCGCGAGCTCTCTCATAGTCTGATATCGCTACAGGAAAATGAACGTTGTTCCCTGGCACGTGATTTGCACGATGAATTCGGACAAGTTTGTACGGCAATACGCGTTTTCCTCGCGAAATTCCATCGAAAATCACAGACCTTACTTCAATTGCTCTTTACCGGTTGGTTCAGGAAGCGCTCGCTAGCATATTACAACATGCCACCGCTACTCATGTCAGTATTTCAATCCATACTACAGTCAATAGAATATTCAGGACGATGGCAGTGACGTGCTTATAGCAGATGAACCTAATTACGGCTTGTGTATTACTGCGCTGCGTGAGCGGGTTGAAGTCTTGCGGGGAAATATCCAATTCGTTAGCGAATCAGGAGGTGCTTCTCATCTTGCGGTGGTGTTACCGTTAGAAAATTTTTCATTATGATTACTGTACTTCTCATCGACGATCCCCCCATCATTCGAGTCGATTTTCAGCATATTCTTGAGCAAAATGGCGATATCAGCGTGATTGCTCAAGCCTGTGACGCTGAAACTGGTTACGGAACTTTCGTGTCCCATGCACCGGATGTATGTGTTACCGATATCTCTATGCCAGGTGCTGCTGGCTTGGAATTCATGCGTAAAATTCTTGTTTGCAATTATCAGGCTAAAGTACTGATTTTCAGTATGCACGACTCCGAAACCCAGCGCGAATTTGAGATTTTCTGCCTTCTTGCTGAAGGAAGGTCCTTAATTGATTGTAGTCATGTATTGAGTATTAGCCTGAAAACTGTCGGCAATAATCAGACGAAGATTAAAGAAAAACTGGATGTTTCAACCTTGGCTGCTCTCGTACATATGGCTGTACGGAACGGCGTAAAAATAAACCACGAAACTTTATCCTCTGAACAAAGTTCTATATTCGAGTTGTAATGTATCCTGAGAATCCAGACGCATAAATCAACGACTGGTGAACCATTCCAAATTGATGGGACTTTTGTATGATTTTCAGAACTTGAATTTCGCAGTTACACGTAATTGCAACGGCTCACCGGGATGAACGGTGATGCCGGACGGTACGACTGGACTGGCGGGTGTCGCCTGATAATCCTGCGCATAGGCGATGTCAAAGTATTGGCGATTAAACAGATTGAGTATGTCCATTTGCACTGAAAAAGCAGGTGTAACTTCGCGCTGGATACGCAAATTTGTCATGATGGCCGAAGGTGCCATCAGACTACCATTCTGTGTGAGCGGGTAACCACCAATATACCGCGTTTCCACGCCACCCGACCATAAACCGCGATGTGCCGTAGCACTGAGCAAGGCGACCTTACTTGCTGCATTGGGAATCAAATTCCCTGATTCTCTGTTGTCGTTCATTGTTGCATAACGCGCATGAGTCCAGGCCAGATTGGCATCCAAAGCTAACCAGGAATTGGCGAGAAAGTGATTGTCCCATTCCAGGCCATAACGTTTGCTCGCACCATTGGCAGAGGTACTGCCTATGCCGGAATCAGCGCTATAAACCAATTCGGAATCGCTATTCAAACTCCACAAGGCGAGCGAACTTTGTAATCCCGGAATGATCTCCGTGCGCAAACCCAGCTCTTTTCCCATGCTGCCAACCAGTGCTGGCACCGGGGATGCCGGAGTGCCTGTTGTGGCGTCGATTTTATCAATCACGCCGCGCGCATCGTTGCTGTGAAATCCATGGCCAAAATTGAAAAAATACTCAGTCTTGTACCAGGGGCCGAAGATCAGTGACAGTTTTGGAGAATGTTTGCTGCCGGAGGCATTACCGCTGTTTTGCGGAAGCGCCAGGGAATTCATGTTCATGCTGACGCCATCTTCTCGTACACCTGCTACGGTGCGTAGCCAGCTGCTCCAGGTGGTGATATTTTGCACGTAGATTCCGGCTGTCGTCAGATTCACCCGATCGTCACTTACCGTAGCAAAGGGGATACAATTTTGGGTGTTTAACAGACCAACATGAATCGCATCATTGCGAAGTTGCATCCCGAATTCCGTGATCGAATCGCGCCCGAACAGATTGTGTGTCCAACCTTTTGCGATTTGTCCGCCAACAATATTGCGATTCTCCACTTGTTCAAACTGGTCACCGGTAGTCGGGCGTAATTCAAAATAAGTAAAATTCGACCACAGTTGCAGGCGATAGTGTTGCAGGTAGGTCGACGCCTTCATATAGCCCTGATCATCCTGGCTGTGCCATTCACCCGAGAGAATAGCGTGTCCGGTATTGCCGCCATCACTGGGATCTAGAGCGGAATAAAGTCCTAATTGTCCTGACTGTATCATTTGCAGTGGTACTTGATCAGTGGAATTCCAACTCGCATCGTAATATGTGCCGTCAACCGACCAGCCTTGAGCCGGAGTTCCATCGCTTAAACGCAACAGGCTATTTAATCTGTGTAAGTTCTCAGGCTGCGCCCACGGACCGTTCTCTTCCAATAGATCCACTGCGCTGAGCAGCGTGGGGCCGTGACTGCCAAAAGCAGACATGTCTCCTGAACTTGCTTTGGAGCTTAGGTCAGCCAGATTGATTGAACCGGAAAGCAATGCGCGTCGGTATCCGAAAGCGCCGATGGTCAGGTCGGCCAGATTGCTATCGAGGCTATTACGATATTGAAATTTTGCGGAGCCGGCTGAAGCGAAATCGCCATCTTCAGCGAAATAAGGGCCTTTGCCGTAATTAATGCGTTGCACGAGTTCAGGTATCAGGTAGTTTAGATCGGAATACCCTTGCCCGTGTGCATTGGTGGGCATGTTGACGGGCACGCCATCGATAAAAGTGGCAAAGTCCGTGCCATGATCGAGATTGTATCCGCGCAGAAAATACTGATTGGCTTTGCCATCGCCTGAATGCTGCGTGACCACCATGCCGGGCACGGTATCCAGCGCATCCCCCGGTCTTAGCAGCGGCAGGTATTGTAAATCTTCGCTGCGAACGACGCCTTGCGAAGCGGCATCTGAACTGCCTACCGCATTATCGTAGAGCCTCGTAGCTTCGACCACCATCGTGGGCAGGGTATTGATTTTTGGGGATGAAGCATCATCGAGCAAATTTGGCGTTTGTGCTGAAATAGTCTCAGCCGGGGAGGTTGCAGAATAAAGAATTAAAGGCAGGATGATAACTGCGGCCTTAGATTTTACTGATAGTAGTGCCGCGAGTCTCAAACGTAATCCCTTTCATGATGTAACGCAGGCATTAAAGTTGGCAAGCGATGCGCAATACGGCAAAAACAGGCGAAATAGGGCAACACAGGGGCAGGCTGCGTTGTATCCCGGCATTGGCAAGTCGACTGGCAAGATAAGCGGGCGCTATCGTCCCTGCTGCCAGTCCATCCACAAGCGTTATCAGGCAAAAAGGGCGGCAATTTCTTTACCGCCCAGCGGGAATCAGCTCAGTTTTGTCCGCTGTGCCTGTAGTTGCGCAAGCAAGGCAGCAAAATCACTCATGCGTTTCTTTTCCTGTTCCACAACGGCTTGTGGTGCCCTGTCCACAAAACTGCTATTACCCAGCTTGGCTTCGGTCTTGGCAACTTCGCCGCTGATGCGTGCAATCTCCTTATCCAGTCTTTCGCGCTCTGCCGGAACATCAATTTCGACTTTGAGCATCAGTTTGTAATTGCCTACAATCGCCACCGCAGCATCGTCTTCGGGCAGCTCAGATAGAATTTGCACTTCGGATAGTTTTCCCAGGCTGCTGATATAGGGAGCGAGTGCGGCAAGCGTTGTGGCATCTCCTGAAGCGATCAGCGGTACGCGGGCGGCAGGGGACAGATTCATCTCGCTGCGCAAACTGCGGCAGGCATTGACAATTTCCTGCAACAGGGTGATTTCGGCTATGGCTGCCGGGTCGATTTTAGCAGTATCCGCTTTAGGATAGGCCTGCATCATGATGGATACCTCCTCATCCTCCTTTATCAAAAGGGGGGCGGGAGGGAATTTTCCTGCCAGAGGAGCGACCGATTGCCAAAGCTCTTCGGTGATGAACGGGATAATCGGATGCGCCATGCGCAGTATGGTCTCCAGCACGCGTACCAGCGTTCTGCGTGTCGCGCGTTGTTGTGCCTCTGTATCCTCGCTCCTCGCTCCTTGCTCTTCTGATCCTTGATCCTGCAGTTGGACTTTTGCCAGCTCCAGATACCAGTCGCAATAAGTGTTCCACACCAGTTCATACACACAGCGGGCGGCCATATCGAAACGGTAATCGGCAAAATGCTGCGCCATGTCGGCTTCAGCCTGTTGCAACAGACTGATCATCCATTTGTCAGCGGCGGAATATTCCAAAGGCAGTGTTTCATCCAGTCCGGTGTCGAAACCATCGCAGTTCATCAGCACGAAACGCGTGGCGTTCCACAGCTTATTGCAGAAATTTCGATAGCCTTCGCAGCGCTGCATGTCGAACTTGATGTCACGCCCGGGGGACGCTAATGAGGCGAAGGTAAAGCGCAGCGCATCGGTGCCGAATGCCTGAATACCTGCCGGAAACTCCTTGCGGGTACGTTTCTCAATCTGTTCTGCCTGCTTCGGATTCATCAGACCGGTGGTGCGTTTTTTCAATAAATCTTCCAGCGTGATGCCGTCGATCAGATCAATCGGGTCGAGCACGTTGCCCTTGGACTTGGACATTTTCTGTCCTTCCGAATCGCGGATCAGGCCGTGCACATACACATCCTTGAACGGGATTTTTCCGGTGATGTGTTTTGTCATCATCACCATGCGCGCGACCCAGAAGAAGATGATGTCAAAGCCTGTGACCAGCACAGTGGAGGGCAGGAATTGTTGTACGAACTCATTCTGCTCCTCAAAGGACTTCCCCTCCTGCCAGTCCAGCGTGGAGAAGGGCCACAGCGCGGAGGAGAACCAGGTATCCAGCACATCGTTGTCGCGGTCGAGTTGTCCTGCATAGCCCGCTTTGTCGGCCAGTATTCTTGCCTCTGCCTCACTGTGAGCGACGAACACTTCGCCATTCACGCCGTACCAGGCCGGAATCTGATGTCCCCACCACAACTGGCGGGAAATGCACCAGTCCTGAATATTATTCAGCCACTGATTGTAGGTGTTCACCCAGTTTTCCGGATAGAACTTGATCTCGCCGGAAGCGACACATTCGAGTGCTTGCTCGGTGATGCTCATACCCTCAGGACCCGCCTTGCTCATTGCGACGAACCACTGGTCGGTGAGCATGGGTTCGATCACTACGCCGGTACGGTCGCCGCGCGGCACTTTCAGTTTGTGCTTCTCAGCCTTGTCAAATACGCCTGCTGTTTCCAGATCGGCAATGATGACTTTGCGCGCGTCGAAGCGATCCAGATCGCGATACTTTTCAGGTGCCTGCTCATTGATTTTGCCATCCAGTGTCAGGATGCAAATCAGTGGCAGATTGTGTCGCTGACCTACCGCATAGTCGTTGAAATCGTGCGCAGGGGTAACTTTCACCACGCCTGTGCCGAATTCGCGATCGACATAGTCGTCGGCGATGACGGGGATTTCACGACAACACAGCGGAAGTGTCACCATCGTGCCGATCAGATGTTTATAGCGTTCATCTTCCGGATGCACCATGAGCGCGACGTCGCCCAACAGCGTTTCAGGCCGGGTGGTGGCGACAGTCAGGTGAGTCAAACCGTGCAGCGTGTCGGGGGCTGCCAGCGGATAACGGATGTGATACATGAAGCCGTCTTCTTCTTCCTGCACCACTTCCAGATCAGACACGGCGGTATGCAGTTTCGGATCCCAGTTCACCAGACGTTTGCCGCGGTAAATCAGGCCTTCGTTGAAAAGCCGCACGAACGTATCGGTGACTGATTGTGACAGCCCTTCATCCATGGTGAAGCGCTCGCGCTGCCAGTCGGGTGAGGTGCCAAGACGGCGCATTTGGCGGGTGATGGTGTCACCGGAGAACTGTTTCCACTCCCATACTTTTTCGATGAACTTTTCGCGGCCCAGATCATGGCGCGATATACCTTGCGCATCGAGTTGGCGTTCCACGACGATTTGCGTGGCGATACCCGCATGATCGGTGCCCGGTTGCCACAGGGTGTTATCGCCGCGCATTCTATGATAGCGGGTCAGTGTGTCCATCAGGGTCTGGTTGAAACCGTGACCCATATGCAGCGTGCCGGTTACATTCGGTGGCGGCAATTGAATACAAAAAGAATCCGTCCTGGCAGAATCAGTGCCTGCGTTGAAATAACCGGATGCTTCCCATTTGGGATACCAGCGCGCTTCAATTTCTTTGGGTTCAAAACTTTTGGTGAGTTCCATGGTGCGCAAGCGGTAAGGCCTGTCCTGAGCGAGTCGAAGCCGCGGATTATACAGGCAGAGAGCTGGTAAGTTGTGAGTGGGATTCATCTCCACTTGCGACTTACCCCTTACCACTAACTATTTTCGTCTGGCTTATTCAGCGCTTCATGCAGCAATTGTGGCAGCTCTGCCTTGAATTGGCTGACAGCCATGTCAACTGCCAGTCGTTGCATGACTTCCAATTGTTGATTGAGTTTACTGGTAAAAACGGTTTCAAGGTGGACGGCCAGCTTGTCCAGCAGCAGATGCATTTCATCTGCATTCAACGTGCGGACAGTTTTAGTTTGGGCGGGCGGCTCGTCAGGTATGATTTCGAGGAGTACCGGCAACTCATCAAATCTTCGAGCAGGCGTATCCTCGACGACTTCAGTTAATAGCGGTAATTCCTGATTGTTATTCATCATCGTTAATTGCTTAAATCGAAGTGGCGCAGCTCATAGCCGCGATCACGATAAAATTTATAACGTTCACGACCGCGCCGGCTATCTGCTTCATCGCGGCCAACGATTTCAATCACCCGGTCAAAGCGGGAAAAAAAATCTACACATTCGTTATGCAGACTGATCAGCATATCGTGATGGACAAACTTTTCATCAGCCAGACTTAAAACAACGGGGCTGTTCGCCGCAGCTGCGTCGTCGCTGCGACAGTGGGGAATAAAGGCAGCGTCAGGATAATGCCACAACAACTTGTCCAGCGCCTCAAGGGTTGAGGCGTCGGGCAGGCTGATGACGATGTGCAGGCCGTGCTGCATGGCCTTATGACTCAACTGACAGGCGGTGCGCAGCTTGTCAGTGGAACCTGTATAAAAATCGACTCGGGTCATGTTGTTTTACAATTTACCGTAGGGACACGATTTATCGCGCCCTGTGAAGGGACAGTGATGAATCAAACAGCCGCGATATTTATTTCATTGGCGCGATTGATCAAATATTGCGTAAGCAGCGGAACGGGACGTCCGGTAGAGCCCTTTTCTTTGCCGGATTTCCAGGCTGTGCCGGCGATGTCCAGATGTGCCCAGCGATAATCCTTCGTGAAGCGTGACAGGAAGCAGGCTGCCGTTACGCTGCCGGCAGCACGGCCGCCAATGTTCTGCATGTCGGCGAAATTGCTGTCCAACTGTTGCTGGTATTCATCCCATAACGGCATGTGCCAGGCTTTATCGTTTACATAAGCGCCCGCTTCAATCAGTTCGGCAGCCAGGGTATCCTGATTGCTGAACAGGCCGCTGGCCACGCCGCCCAATGCAATGACGCAGGCGCCGGTCAAGGTGGCGATGTCGATCACGGTATCCGGTTCAAAACGCGCGGCGTAAGTGAGTGCATCGCACAGGATCAGACGGCCTTCGGCGTCCGTATTGAGTATTTCAATGGTCAGCCCGGCCATGCTGGTGACGATGTCGCCGGGTTTGCTGGCCGCGCCGTCGGGCATGTTTTCGCTGCTCGGAATGACCGCCACTACGTTCAGTTTAAGCGACATTTCGGCGATAGCCAGCATGGTGCCAAAAACACTGGCAGCACCGCACATGTCGTATTTCATTTCATCCATGTCAGCGCCGGGTTTGAGCGAAATGCCACCGGAATCAAAGGTCAGTCCTTTGCCGACCAGTACCACAGGTTTTTGCTTCTTGTCGCCGCCGCGATATTCCAGCGTGATCAATTTGGCAGGTTCCCGACTGCCGCGCGTCACGGACAGCAGGGAATGCATGCCCAGCTTCTCCATGTCCTTTTCTTCGAGTATGGTAACTTTTAGCTTGTGTTCTTTGGCCAGCTTTTCTGCCTGCTCCGCCAGATAAGCAGGGGTACAGATATTGCCCGGCAGATTGCCAAGCTGCTTGGCCAGATTCATGCCGTTTGCAATCGCCCGGGCGGAAATGACGGCATTCTGTGCTGCGTTGCCGGGTTTTTTTGCACAGCCTATCAGTATCTTGCGCAAGGCGGGCTTGTCAGCCGGTTTGCTTTTCAGCGCATCAGTGCGATAGACAGATTCCTCCGCGATCAGGATAAGCTGGTTGATTTTCCAGACTTCATCCTGGTCTTTGACGGCAAGACCGGACAGATACAGAGCGGCATCCTTGCAATTGGTCTTGCCTAGTGCAGCGAAGCTGGCGCGCAATACGTCAATATACTGTTTGGCATTGAATTCTTCAGCTTTGCCGAGGCCCGCCAGCAGCACGCGCTCAGCGGATACGCCGGTCAGGGTATGCAGCATCAAAGTACTGCCGGCCTTGCCTGTCATGTCGCCACGTGCAATCAACCGGCTCAATTGAAGCTCTGCACTCAGGTCAAAAGCCTGCGCCTCAGCGGAGAGTTGTCCCCCTTCAAAAACACCTAAAACGACGCAAGCGCTATGCTGTTTGTCCGGACTGCTTTGTTTTATGCTAAATTCCATACGTCGCTCCTTATATTTTTTGTTCCAATGCCTGATTATCCACAAACTGCCCGCCTAAAGTCAAAGTTGTTTCGCAAAGGACTGTTTCATCATGTTCTGGTGCGCGAATTTATCAGCAATGGCGCACTGGTTTTCGCAACCTTACTCGGTATTGTGGCGATCAGCCAGTTAATCCGTTTTTTGGGTGAGGCTGTCAGCGGCAAGCTGGCTGTCGATGGTGTGCTGGCGCTGCTGGGTTTTAGCGCCCTGAGCTATTTACCCGTGCTGTTGTCCATGAGCCTGTTCATTTCCATTTTGCTGACTTTGTCGCGTTGCTATCGCGACAGCGAAATGGTGGTGTGGTTTAGCGCCGGCATCGGCCTGACGCGCTGGATACGCCCGGTATTATGGTATGCCGCTCCCGTGGTGATGCTGATCGCAGTGTTGAGCCTGGTTTTGTCTCCCTGGGCTTTGAGGAAATCGGACGATTATAAAACCCGGTTGCAAAATCGCGATGAAACTGCAGCTATCACGCCGGGCGTATTTCGTGAGTCGGAACAGTCTGACAGGGTTTATTTTGTCGAGAAAGTTGATGTGGCCAGCGGGCATATCAGCAAAATTTTTGTGCGCTCAATTCAAAATGGTCAGCTGGGTACCATGGTGGCACGGGAAGGCTTACAGGAAACCAGAAAAAATGGTGATCGTTTTCTGGTGTTGCTGAACGGCACCCGTTATGAGGGCACGCCGGGACAGCGGGATTATCGCATCGTGGAGTTTGAGCGTTATGCGATGCGTATTGAAGGGGGGGGGGGCAAAACATCGCTGCCCAATGTTCGTACTCTTTCAACACCTGCACTATGGCGCAATCCGACCAGCTGGAATCTGTCCGAGCTGGAGTGGCGTCTGGGTTTGCCTATCAGTGCGGCGATACTTGCCTTGCTGGCCATCGGCTTGAGTTTTGTCAATCCGCGTGCCGGGCGATCGTTCAATCTGATTTTTGCGATTGTGTTGTATATGATTTACAGCAATATGATCAGCGTGACCAATGCGTGGGTAGGTCAGGGCAAGATTGCTCCCGGCATCGGGCTGTGGGGTATTCATGCGTTGATGCTGTGTGTCGCGACGTTACTGTTTTACTGGCGAATGACGCTGTTTTCCTGGCGCCGGGTATTCAAAAAATGAAATTGTTGACACGTTATCTGGCCAGGGAAATTTATGGCAGCGTCGTGCTGGTGTTCGCAGCACTCCTGATGCTGTTTGCCTTCCTTGATTTTATTCACGAACTCAGCGTGATGGGCTACGGCAAGTACAGTCTGGGGTATGTGGTGGTATTTGTTGTGCTGACGATACCGGGGCATATCTACGAGCTGTTTCCGGTAGCGGTGTTGATTGGTACCATCGTTGCCGTGGTGCAAATGGCCGCGCGTTCCGAGTTGACCATTTACCGCGTGTCGGGTGCCTCAACCATGCAGATGCTGGCCGCGCTGACCAGGATTGCGTTGCCGATGATTATGATCAGTTTTCTGTGTGGGGAATTCGTGGCTCCGCCCGCTGAACGCATGGCGCAAAAGCTGCGTCTGAGGGCGTTGAATACGCAAGTATCGCTGCAAGCTTTTCGCTCCGGGGTTTGGGTGAAAGACGAATACAGTTTCGTCAATGTTCGTAGCGTGATGCCGGATACCAGTATGAGCGATATCGAAATCTATAATTTTGATGACACTTTCCACCTGAAAACTATCGTGCACGCAGCGCATGCGATTTATTTGCAACCGGGCAGCTGGCAGCTGGATTCGGTGATTCAAACGAGCTTTGACAAGGCGGGCGTCAGTATTCAAACCCTGCCGGGTCAGACCTGGCAGTCTGCGCTGACACCGGGGATTTTGAGTGTGATGCTGGTAGTGCCTGAACAAATGTCAGCCTATGATTTGTACCAGTATGTGTCTCATCTGAAAGAAAACAAGCAACAAAGCGCGCGTTATGAAATTGCCATGTGGAACAAACTGGTTTATCCGTTTGCCTTGCTGGTGATGATGGTGTTGGCCTTGCCGTTTGCCTCTTATCAGCGTCGCGCAGGCGGTGTCAGCGTGATGGTTTTCATGGGAATCGTACTGGGACTGGTGTTTCATTTTGCCGGGCGGCTGGTGGCAAGCCTGGGTTCGCTCAATGACTGGCAGCCTTTCCTCAGTGCAACAGCCGTGACAGGCATTTTTCTGCTGGTCGGAACGGCAATGATCTGGAGGGCAGAACGGCGTTAATGGTGTTTTGAGTGTGTGGCGATAGACTTACAAGCAGCCTGAGCATAAAGCGGGTTTGCGTCGAATGATTGTGGTATCTATGTTCGAGCAGTCGGTCGCTCTATAGCTGTTTTTCCGCGGGTCAGGGTTGCGTCGCGGCGGGAGCTGAAACAGGGGGGGTAATGACGGCAGAAGCTGCGGCGGCCTGTTGCGCTTGCAATGCCTGTTGCGCTTTGAGTGCTTGCTGTTGTTTGAACACCAGCTTAACTTGTTCGCGTTTTTCCTCCGATAACTGGCTGAAGGCGCGATATTTTTCACGCGCTGCGTCGCGTTGTGCCGGGGTGAGTTTCGCCCAGATCACTAATCTGCTTTGAAAGCGTTGTTTTTCAATCGGGCTGAGTTTGGGATAGTGTTGCGCGACATACCGCAAGTTGTGCTGTTGCTTTTCAGGAAAACTGTTCCACTGCGCTTGCAAGGGGGCGAGCGCCTGTTGCTCTGCCGGTGGCAGGCTCACCCAGAGCTGTCGTGATGGTGCGGATGCCGCCAGCGCGCTATTTAACGCGCAACAGAGTGCAAGGACGGCGACCAGTTTATTCATGTGCTTATTTATCGACAAATACATCAATCGGCATTGCGTCGGTAAGAATTTCAAGATCCACCGGCACTTGCGAGTTTTGCCAGTATCCGTAGGCTCCGACTGCGATGGCTGCCAGCAAAACGGCAGTTGCCATCCATTGCGAAGGCGTGTGCGGCAGATGCGCGCGATGAGCGGCAACACTGAGCGAAAATACAGGCTCGTGCACACGTTGTCTTTGCAGCGCGACAGTACGCGCTTTGCGCAGTGCAGATACGGTCTTCTCGTCCATTTGTTCGCAGCTCTTTGTGAGAAGTTGTGCTATCTGTGTGTGATTCAGTTGTGTTTTCATGATAGTTCTACTCCTATTGCTCCCAGCACCGCTGCCAGTGCGTGGTTGGCTCTTGAACAGTGTGTTTTTACGCTTCCTTCGGTGCAGCCCATCGCATTTGCGGTCTCGGCTGTGTCTAATCCCTCCCAATAACGCAGCAGGAAGGCTTCACGTTGACGAGCGGGGAGATTACTTAAGGCTTTTTCTATTAAGGCAATGGTTTGCTTTTGTTCGAAGGCGGCATCAGGAATGGCGGGCGCACTCTGATTGTCACCATCTTCCAGTATATCCAGAGGGTCGAGCTCATCTTCGGTATTTTTCGGCTGGAAGGAGGAAAACAGTGTCGTCCAGTTCGAACGCACCTTTTGACGGCGGCAATGATCGCGTATGGTGTTTTGCAGAATTCGGTGGAACAGCAGCGGCAATTCTTCAGCCGGTTTCGCAGAATATTTGTCTGTCAGCTTGATCATTGCGTCCTGAACTACATCAAGTGCCGTGTGGCTGTCATGCATGGCAAAAACCGCGTGTTTATAAGCGCGGCGTTCAATACGGCCAAGAAATTGGCTTAATTCATCTTGAGTTGCCAGTTTTTGCTCCTTGATTAAGTCTGGATTTTAGCAAATTATGCGCTATTCTGCCAGAAGTGGTGAGGATACTCGCTGCAAAAAAGGTTGACCAAAAGTCCGCTTGCTATTATCTTATGCAGTTCTTTTTGAATTAATCATAGGATGTTTGTCATGGAAATGACTGGCGCGGAAATTACCATCCGTTGTTTGCACGAAGAAGGGGTCGAATATATCTTCGGTTACCCTGGCGGTGCAGTGTTACATATTTACGATGCGCTTTTCCAGCAGGATAAGGTAAAGCATATTCTGGTACGCCATGAACAGGCTGCCGTGCATGCGGCTGACGGCTATGCGCGCTCATCCGATAAGGTTGGCGTGGCACTCGTGACCTCAGGTCCGGGACTGACCAATGCTGTCACAGGCATAGCGACTGCCTATCTGGACTCCATCCCGATGGTGGTCATCAGCGGTCAGGTGCCAACCTTTGCTATCGGTGAAGATGCGTTTCAGGAAGTCGATGCAGTCGGCATTACACGTCCGTGCGTGAAACACAATTTTCTGGTCAAGGATGTCAAAGACATCGCAGCGACCATCAAAAAGGCCTTTTATCTGGCTAATTCCGGACGCCCGGGGCCTGTACTGGTGGATATTCCGAAAGATATATCCGCACAGAAGACCACATTCTCCTATCCTGCAACGATCAATATTCGCTCTTATCAGCCACCAGGTCGTGGTGATAGTCAGCAAATCATGCAGGCTGTACAGCTGTTGCTGACAGCTAAGCGGCCTATGATCTATGCAGGCGGCGGCGTGGTTTTATCCGGTGCGTCAGCTCAGTTGACCGAACTGGTTCGTCTGCTGGGGGCGCCTTGTACCAATACTCTGATGGGTCTGGGCGGCTTCCCCGCTAACGATACGAAATTTGTCGGGATGCTGGGCATGCACGGCACTTACGAAGCGAACATGGCGATGCAGCATTGCGACGTACTGGTGGCCATCGGCGCGCGCTTTGACGATCGCGTGATCGGCAATGTCGAACATTTCGCACAAGTGCCACGTAAAATCATACACATTGATATTGATCCTTCCTCGATCGCCAAGCGCGTCAAGGTGGATGTGCCTATTGTGGGTGATTTGAAGCTGGTGCTGGATGAATTGCTCAGCGTTCTGCGTGCGGGAACGCAAAAGCCGGATGTTGCCGGGCTGGCCGACTGGTGGCGCCAAATTGAAGAATGGCGTGTGACAGGCGGCGGCTTGCGCTACAAAAATTCCAGCGAGATTATCAAACCGCAATTTGTCATCGAAACGTTGCACAGGTTGACGGGCGGTGATGCCTTTGTTACTTCGGACGTGGGGCAGCATCAGATGTGGGCCGCACAATATTATAAATTCAACCATCCGCGCCGCTGGATTAATTCAGGCGGTCTGGGCACGATGGGCTTTGGTCTGCCGGCGGCAATGGGCGTACAACTGAAGCATCCGGGTGCTACCGTGGCCTGTGTGACAGGTGAGGGCAGTATCCAGATGAATATTCAGGAATTGTCTACCTGCAAGCAATATCATCTGCCGATCAAGGTGCTGTCGCTGAATAACGGTTATCTGGGCATGGTCAGGCAGTGGCAGGAATTCTTCCACGGCAATCGTTTTTCGGAATCCTATATGGATGCCTTGCCGGATTTTGTGAAAGTAGCTGAAGCCTATGGCCACGTCGGTATCCGTATCGATAATCCTGCGGATGTTGAACCTGCCATGAAGGAAGCCTTTGCGCGTAAAAACGATCTGGTGTTCATGGACTTTCGCACCGATCCGACTGAAAATGTGTTTCCTATGGTGCCAGGTGGCAAAGGCTTGTCTGAAGTTGTTTTGTCGGAGGATCTATAATGCGCCATATTATTTCCCTTTTGATGGAAAACGAAGCGGGTGCCTTGTCGCGTGTGGCGGGCTTATTTTCGGCACGCGGTTATAATATTGAGTCGCTGACCGTAGCGCCGACCGAAGATGCAACCTTGTCACGCATGACGATAGTCACCAGTGGTTCAGATGCGGTCATTGAGCAAATCAACAAGCAGCTCAATAAGCTGATCGATGTCGTGTCGGTGATGGATTTGAGCGAAGGCGAGCATATCGAACGCGAGTTGATGCTGGTTAAGTTGCGTGCCGAGGGTGATGCCCGCGAAGAATTGAAACGCCTGACCGATATTTTTCGCGGACGAATTCTGGATGTGACCGATCATACTTACACGATCGAGCTAACCGGCAGTCGCGTCAAGCTGGATAGTTTTATTGATGCCATTGGACGGGAACTGATTCTGGAAACGGTACGTACCGGCGCTTCCGGCATCGGTCGCGGTAATAGAATTTTGAAGCTGTAGGTCAGGATTTATCCTGACATGTCCGGTTAAAACCCGACCTATATTTTATTTTTGATTTTTTTAATTTGAAGAGGGCAGCATGAAAGTTTTTTACGATAAAGATGCAGACCTGTCACTGATCAAGGGCAAGCAAGTTACTATCGTGGGCTACGGCTCACAAGGTCACGCGCATGCACAAAACCTGCGCGATTCAGGTGTGAATGTCACCGTTGGCTTGCGCCGTGACGGCGCATCCTGGGCCAAGGCAGAAGCTGCCGGCCTGACAGTGGCTGAAGTGGCTGATGCTGTTAAAGCGGCTGATGTCGTGATGATGTTGTTGCCGGATGAAACTATTCCTGAAGTTTATTACCGCGATATTGCTCCTAACATGAAGGCGGGCGCAGCGCTGGCCTTTGCGCATGGCTTTAACGTACATTACAACCAGGTCGTGCCTCGTACCGACGTGGACGTGATTATGATTGCACCTAAAGGCCCGGGGCACACCGTGCGTTCCGAATACCTGAAGGGTGGCGGCGTACCTAGCCTGATCGCAGTATTTCAGGATAAATCAGGCAAAGCACGCGATATCGCGCTGTCCTATGCAGCAGCCAATGGCGGCACCAAGGGTGGCGTGATTGAAACCAATTTCCGCGAAGAAACTGAAACCGACTTGTTCGGTGAACAGGCTGTGTTGTGCGGTGGTGCGGTTGAACTGGTCAAGGCTGGCTTTGAAACACTGACTGAAGCCGGTTATGCACCGGAAATGGCGTACTTTGAATGTCTGCATGAACTCAAATTGATCGTTGATCTGATGTACGAAGGCGGTATCGCTAACATGAATTACTCGATCTCCAACAATGCGGAATACGGTGAATATGTCACAGGTAATCGCGTGATTGGCGATCAGGCGCGTGCTGCGATGAAGGAATGTCTGACTAATATCCAGAACGGTAATTACGCCAAGCAGTTCATTCTTGAAGGTCGCACTAACTATCCTGAAATGACAGCGCGCCGTCGTCTGAATGCTGAACATCCGATCGAAGTGGTTGGCGGTCAGTTGCGCGCGATGATGCCATGGATCGGTAAAAACAAGCTGGTTGATCAAAGCAAGAACTAGGTTTTGTTCGGCGAGTGCCCGCAAGGTGCTCGCAATGGAATCCATGCTTTCGGGCATGGATTTTTTTTTGTCATCTGCCGGTATTCGCCGGATGACGCTATACAGTCAATATTATCAATACGCTCGCACTTTATGTTTTCATCCTCTTTGATTATCTGGCAGCGTGAACACGGTCGTCATGATCTGCCCTGGCAGGGCGCAGCAGCTTATTTTGTGTGGCTCTCCGAGGTCATGCTGCAACAGACTCAAGTTGTCACGGTCATCCCTTATTATCAGCGTTTTATCGCCTCCTTCCCGACGATTGCCGTCCTGGCAGCAGCCAGTGAGGAACAGGTGCTGGCGCACTGGAGCGGGCTGGGTTATTACGCAAGAGGCCGGAATCTGCATCGCGCCGCGCAACTCATCGTCACTTTGTATAACGGCGAGTTTCCGCGTGACTATGAACAGATACTGGCTTTGCCTGGTATCGGACGTTCTACTGCCGCTGCGATTTGCGCGCAGGCATTTGATGAACGGCGCGCGATACTGGATGGTAACGTCAAGCGTGTGCTGGCGCGGTATTGCGGTATCGAGGGTTCGCCTGCCATAAAGGCGGTAGAGATACGGTTCTGGCAGCAGGCCGAAGCCTTATTGCCGGATTCCGATATAGCAACTTATACTCAGGCGCTGATGGATATGGGCGCGACACTGTGCACCCGCAGCCGCCCGAAATGTACTAGATGTCCTGTGCAAAGCGATTGCGTGGCGCATCAGACCGGGCGTGTGGCCGAACTCCCTGCACGGCGTTCAAAAAGGCGTGTGCCTGAAAGACGCGCTACTTTTTTACTGGTGATGTCGGACGGCGATATACTTCTTGAAAAACGCGCACCTGCCGGTATCTGGGGAGGTCTGTGGTGTTTGCCGCAGCTCGATGGCGGAACCGATGCCAAAGATGATGCTAGCGACGAGGAACTTGCAGAATATTTACAGTACAAGGGCTGGCAGGTTGACGAACAAATCGCCTTGCCGGCATTCACGCATACTTTTACCCATTTCAAATTGCATATTGCACCGCTGCTGCTGAAGCTGGCGCACAAACCGTTACAGGTGCAACAAGCAGGTTCAGTGTGGATGACTGTGACTGAAGCGTTGAATGCGGCGATTCCAACGCCGGTCAGACAGCTGCTGGAACGGTTATAGCCGAAGCGGGAATGCTTAGCTGACGGACTTGATGCTGACCACATTGCTCCATTGCCCCACCTGTTCGTCGTGTGGCAGGTATGAAGTTTTCGACATAAACGATACTCCTTTGATTAAGTTGATGTTTTATGAATTTTTTGGCAAATTACGGGTTGCAAAGAGCACTTTTTCAATTACTTTTACAGGGTGCAAACTTACTTTTGATCCCTTACGCGTTACTGATGACGGTTCATGCGTTGCTGCTGGGTCTTATAAAATGATTA
>CAIWRI010000046.1 GCA_903915035.1 uncultured Nitrosomonadales bacterium
CCGCTCGCCACGGGAATATACCTTAACTAACGCCTGCTCGATAAATGCTTCTGAATATCGTATTACCATTGTCGCCTCCACACCTCAAAGTTAAATTTTTGAGGCGACAACTAGTCTGACACCGGGGGGCTTCTTAACGGAAAGTACAGACTTCATTGTGGCTCCAACGTTTAGTAAACAGAACAATTCAAACGCTGTGCTTGGTCTACACAAATTTTTAGTCCACCTTAAATTCTGCTGATGGCACGAAACAGCTTTTCCTGAATATCTGCTTTAGTGGCGTCTGATTTATTACTGCCGGTAAAATTCATGCAGCAGTAAATTCGTGGCGCTCATTATGCGTCGTGAACGCACTCAGTGCTATTGGTCGCCAGCTGATGCCACCACATCAGTTTGTCAGCCGTTCAGTTGTTGACCGTGCTCGCGGGTTGCATGAAACGCAACTTTCGGCCAGCGCTCCTGCGCCAGACGCAAGTTCACGCCGCTGTCGGCCAGATAGGCGTAGTTGCCGTCGACATCTTTCGCCAGTCGGCTCTGGTTGGCTTTGACGAACTCGGCAAGATGCGCCGAATCTGCACAAGTTACCCAGCGCGCGGTTTGTATGCCGGCACGTTCGAACACCGCATCTACGCCATATTCGGCTTTTAAACGATGTTCAACCACTTCGAACTGCAACTGACCTACCGCACCGATCAACGGATTGCTGGTGTCGATCAACGGTTCAAACACCTGAACAGCGCCTTCTTCACCCAGTTGACGCAAGCCTTTTTGCAACTGCTTGGCTTTCATCGGGTCGCGAAGGCGGGCCCGGCTGAAAAGTTCCGGCGCAAAATAAGGAATGCCCTTGAAGGTTAGTGCTTCGCCTTCGGTCAGTACATCGCCGATCTGCAACTGACCGTGATTGTGTATGCCGATGATGTCGCCCGCATAAGCCTCATCCATGCGCGTGCGTTCATTGGCCATGAAGGTCACCGCATTGGCCAGCTTCATTTCTTTGCCGGTGCGGCGATGTTTAACTTTCATGCCGGAACTGTAACGGCCTGAACAGACGCGCAGAAAAGCGATACGGTCGCGATGATTCGGATCCATATTGGCCTGAATCTTGAACACGAAGCCGGTGAAAGCCGGCTCGGTAGGCAAAACCAGTCGCATATCGGTGGCGCGCGGCAGAGGAGCGGGGGCCCAGTCGACCAGTGCGCGCAAAATCTCACGGACACCGAAGTTATTCACCCCTGAGCCGAAGAATACCGGTGATTGCTGGCCGCGAAGAAATTCCTCCAGGTCAAAAGACGCGCCCGCGCCCAGCACTAGTTCTGTTTCATCGCGCATGGTCTGCATCTCGGCAGGACACAGCGCGGCCAGTTGCTCAATCTCTGCGCCTTGCAGCGTTTCGACTTCCTGTCCGGCTTTCGCCTCGCCCGGCAGAAAACGCAACACCTGATCGTTCAGTAGATGATATACACCTTGAAAACGCTTGCCCATGCCAATCGGCCAGGTGACCGGCGCGCATTTAATCTTGAGGACGGATTCGATTTCATCCAGCACTTCCAGCGGATCGCGCACTTCCCGGTCCATCTTGTTGATGAAAGTGATGATAGGCGTATTGCGCAGCCGGCATACTTCCAGCAATTTGATGGTCTGCTCTTCCACGCCCTTGGCGGCATCTACCACCATCACAGCAGCATCAACCGCTGTCAGCACACGATACGTATCTTCCGAGAAATCCTGGTGACCCGGCGTGTCGAGCAGATTGATCACGCAATCGTCATAGGTGAATTGCATTACCGAACTTGCGACAGAAATGCCGCGCTGCTTTTCGATTTCCAGCCAGTCGGAGGTGGCATGGCGACCGCTTTTGCGTGCCTTGACCGTGCCTGCCATCTGAATCGCGCCACCGAACAGCAGCAGTTTTTCGGTCAGCGTGGTTTTACCCGCATCCGGGTGAGAGATGATCGCAAAGGTGCGGCGGCGTTTCACTTCAAGGGCAATGCCTTCAGTCGTGGCGTCGCCGCTAAGATTTTCTTCGGAAATTTGTATCATTTTTATACCACAAGTCAGAGGGCACGCGCTAATCAGCCGGCTATTATACGCTAGAGATCGAACACTTTTGCCAGTTCCACTCCGGGTTCCTCCGCGCGCATAAACGCTTCGCCTACCAGAAAGCCGTTCACTTGATGAGCGCGCATCAGCACCACATCGGCCGAATTCAAAATCCCGCTCTCGGTTATCACAATGCGTTCCTGACCGATTTTCGACAACAAATCCAGCGTGGTTTGCAGATTCACTTCAAAGGTGCGTAGATTGCGGTTGTTCACACCGATCAGCGGCGTGGATAGTTGCAGTGCAGCGTCGAGTTCCTCGCCGTTATGCACCTCTACCAGCACGGCCATGCCAAGAGAATGTGCCAGTGCTTCAAAGGCGAGCATTTGCGAGACATCCAGCACTGCGGCAATCAGCAGTATTGCATCCGCACCCATCGCCCGCGCCTGCCAGATTTGATATTCATCTACCATGAAATCCTTGCGCAGCACCGGCAGTTGACAGGCTGCGCGCGCCTGTTGCAGATAAACGCTGCTGCCTTGAAAAAATTGCTCGTCGGTCAGCACAGACAAACAGGCGGCACCATATTGCTGATAACTCGCGGCAATTTCCGCCGGCTTGAAATCGGCTCGCAATACGCCTTTACTGGGACTGGCTTTCTTGATTTCAGCAATGACAGCAGGCAGACCGGCGGCAATTTTTTGGCGTATCGCAGCAATAAAGTCACGCGCAGGGGTGGCCTGTTCTGCCTCAAGACGCATCGCCGCCGGCGATATGATGGTTTTTGCCGTGATTATTTCCTGTACCTTGACAGCGATAATTTTATTTAATATGTCAGACATTGTAGTTTTTAAAGTAGGCTGAAGCGAAGGTGGTAAAACCGGGATGTACATTTTACCTCAAGCATTCCCGCGCAGGCCGGAATCCAGTAGAATCGCGAAAAGTTAGCAATGACGGAGGATAGATGGACAATATTGTGGAATACATGCAGGGTGTCGGGCAGGCGGCAAGAGCCGCTTCACGCATCATGGCGCAGGCCGATACGGCGATTAAAAACCTCGCTTTGAGTGAGATTGCAGCGGCTTTGCAAAATCAGTCTGTACAGGTACTTGCTGCGAATGCGCTGGATGTTGCGGCAGCAGTCGCCAGCGGTCTGGATGAGGCGTCGATCGACAGGCTGATGCTGACCGGAAAAACGATTGAGTCGATGGCTGAGGGTTTGTTGCAAATCGCGCAACTGCCTGATCTGATCGGTGCGATCAGCGATTTGAATTATCGCCCGTCCGGTATTCAGGTCGGCAAAATGCGTGTGCCGCTGGGTGTGATCGGCATCATTTATGAATCGCGCCCCAACGTCACTGCCGATGCTGCGGGGCTATGTCTGAAATCCGGCAATGCCGCAATTCTGCGCGGCGGTTCAGAAGCGCTGCATTCCAATCAGGCAATAGCCGCCTGTGTGCAGGCGGGACTGAAATCGGCCGGCTTGCCGGAAACGGCTGTGCAGGTCATCAGTACTGCCGACAGAGCTGCCGTGGGCTGTCTCATTACCATGAAGGAATATGTCGATGTGATCGTGCCGCGCGGCGGCAAAAGCCTGATCGCGCGCATCTCTGCCGACGCAAAAGTGCCGGTCATCAAGCACCTTGATGGTATTTGCCACGTCTACATTGACGATGATGCGGATCTTGAAAAAGCCATCCGTATTGCCGACAATGCCAAGACTCACCGTTACGGGGTGTGCAACGCGATGGAGACTTTGCTGGTGTCAAAAAGCGTCGCTGAAAAAGTATTGCCGCCATTGTGTCAAATTTACCGCGATAAAGGCGTAGAATTGCGGGGCGACAAAACGGCCTGCGAACTGCTGGCTGGTATAACGCCGGCTACAACAGAAGATTGGCGTACAGAATATCTGGCGCCGATATTGAGCATACGCATCGTCTCGGATATTGATGAGGCCATTTTGCACATCAATACCTACAGTTCACAGCACACTGACTGCATCGTCACGGAGAATTACAGCCGTGCGATGCGTTTTTTGCGTGAAGTGGATTCGAGTTCGGTGATGGTGAATGCCTCAACGCGCTTCGCCGATGGCTTTGAGTATGGCTTAGGCGCTGAGATAGGCATTTCAACTGACAAAATACATGCACGCGGGCCGGTGGGTCTTGAAGGATTGACCTCGCAGAAGTACATTGTATTGGGTAGCGGACAAATTAGACTTTAACAACCCAGTCCCCTTAACCTGAAAAACAGGGCGGGGACGCTAGTAATTTCCGGAGAAAATATGAGCCAAGCAATCGAAGTCAACGCCGCTGATAGTGGCAATTCCAAGAATATCAAAGCCGACATTCACTCCGAAGTCGTCGTGTTGGGCGCAGGCCCCGGCGGCTACACTGCCGCATTTCGCGCAGCGGACCTGGGCAAACAAGTCCTGATGATCGAAAAGCATGACAGTTTGGGCGGCGTCTGCCTGAACGTCGGTTGCATCCCGTCCAAAGCGATGTTGCATGTGGCAAAAGTTATCTCCGAAGCGGAAGAAGTCTCCCATCACGGCGTGACTTTCGGCGCACCTGCCATTGACATTGATGCCATTCGCAGCTGGAAAGAAAGCGTCATCGGCAAGCTCACCGGCGGGCTTGCGCAACTTGCCAAACAGCGCAAAGTGCAAGTCGTGCAGGGCGTGGCGAAATTCATCTCATCGAACATGCTGGAAGTGAATACGGCTGAAGGCATCAAGACCATCTCCTTCGATCATTGCGTGATCGCGGCGGGTTCAAGCGTTGCACGCATCCCGGGCTTCCCGTACGAAGATCCTCGCATCATCGACTCGACCGGCGCGCTGGCTTTGCAAGACATTCCCAAGCGTCTCTTGATTCTCGGCGGCGATATTATCGGTCTGGAAATGGCGACCGTGTATGACGCGTTGGGTTCCAAGATTTCCGTGGTCGAATTGATGGATCAACTGATCCCGGGTGCCGACAAGGATTTGGTCAAACCGCTGCATAACCGCATCGCCAAGCGCTACGAAGCCATTTACCTGAAGACCAAAGTAACCAAGATCGAAGCGCTGCCTGAAGGGTTGCGCGTTTCATTCGAAGGCGAACAGGCACCTGAGCCACAATTGTATGATCGCGTGCTGATGGCGGTAGGTCGTCGTCCGAACGGTCGTGAAATCGGCGCGGAAGCAGCAGGCATCATCGTCAATGAACGCGGCTTCATCCCGGTCGACAAGCAACAGCGCACCAACGTCGCAAATATTTTTGCCATCGGTGATGTGGTCGGCGATCCGATGCTGGCACATAAAGCGGTACATGAAGCCAAGGTTGCTGCGGAAAATATCGCCGGACATAAGGCCTTCTTTGAACCGCTGACTATCCCGTCAGTCGCTTACACCGATCCTGAAATCGCCTGGATGGGGCTGACTGAAACGCAAGCTAAAGCACAAGGTATCGCGTATGAAAAGGGCAGTTTCCCTTGGGCGGCATCGGGGCGCGCTTTGTCGGTTGGTCGCGAAGAAGGCATCACCAAGGTGTTGCTTGATCCTAAAACACGCCGCATTCTGGGCGCCGGGATCGTTGGCGTCAATGCAGGTGAATTGATTGCCGAAGCCGTGCTGGCGCTGGAAATGGGCGCTGACATGGAAGATATCGGTCTGACCATCCATCCGCATCCTACCCTGTCGGAAACGCTCTGTTTCGCCGCTGAAATGGCGGAAGGCACGATTACCGACCTGTTGCCGCCACGCAAGAAGTAAGGTCGCTTTTGCGGGGGTAACTATTCCCGCCAGCGGATTCACCTTCGGCCAGTCTATTGAATAGTCTGGCCGAATCATTGAAGGCTTACCGAAACCGGAGATCACATGAAACGACTTTCATTCATACCACTTATTCTGCTGGCCGCAACAGCTCATGCCTTTGACTTGGGCGGACTGAAAGAACAACTGGGCAAGGCTGCTCAAAGCCCGTCGCAAACTAGCCAAACAGCCAATTCAGCCGGCCTGTCGGGAATCAGCAACGCGGATCAGGTGGGCAGTTTGAAACAGGCATTAACTCAGGGCGCTGAAACCGCTGTGGCAGGCCTTGCCAAAGAGAACGGCTTTCTGGGTAACGACAAGGTGCGCATTCCCTTGCCGGATAGTCTGCAAAAAGCCGGTAAACTGATGCATAGTCTGGGTATGGGAAAATATGCCGATGACTTGACTAGCTCAATGAACCGGGCTGCAGAAGCGGCTGTTCCGGAAGCAAAAAGCCTGCTGGTCGCCGCAGTGAAGAGCATGAGTGTCACCGATGCTAAAAATATTCTGCTGGGCGGCGATGATGCCGCAACGCAATATTTCCGCAAGAAAACCGAAGTGCAATTGACTGAGAAATTCAAACCTGTCGTCGACCATTCCATACAAAAAGTAAAGCTGGCCGAAAAGTATGATCAGTTTGCGGGTAAAGGAGTGCAGTTTGGCGTGGTAGATCAGAAAGATGCCCATCTGGATGATTACATCACCCGCAAAGCCCTGGATGGATTATTTTTGATGATGGCGGAGCAGGAGAGGGCGATCCGTGCCAATCCGTTGCAAGCTGCCGGTTCCCTCGCGCAGAAGGTTTTTGCGGCGATTAAATAACCGCTGCAAATTCACTGACCGTGCAACACGGTGAACGAACTGCGCTATGCCATCGACAGGGTAATGCTTCAACATGGTAGAATTCGCGACTTAAATTTTTTATCAGGAATCGCCATGTTCTCCAGCAAAAATACCATTGCCGTTACCGATCCGGAATTGTGGGTCGCAATTCAAAATGAAAATCAGCGTCAGGAAGATCACATTGAGCTGATTGCATCGGAGAATTACACCAGCTGTGCGGTGATGGAAGCGCAGGGCAGTCGGCTTACCAATAAATATGCCGAAGGGTATCCGGGCAAGCGCTATTACGGCGGTTGCGAATACGTGGATGTGGCCGAACAACTGGCGATTGATCGCGCGAAGGCTTTGTTCGGAGCGGAATATGCCAACGTGCAGCCGCATTCGGGATCGCAAGCCAATCAGGCAGTTTACGTGTCGGTATTGAAGCCGGGCGACACTATTTTAGGCATGTCGCTGGCGCATGGCGGTCATCTGACGCATGGCGCATCGGTGAATATCAGCGGTAAGCTGTACAACGCCATTCAGTATGGTCTGAATGACAAGGAAGAGATTGATTACGATCAGGTGCAGGCGCTGGCAACAGAGCATAAGCCGAAGATGATCGTGGCAGGCGCGTCTGCTTATTCTTTGGTGATCGACTGGAAGCGTTTCCGCGAGATAGCCGACAGTGTGGGCGCGTATCTGTTCGTGGATATGGCGCATTACGCAGGTCTGATCGCGGCTGGCATCTATCCCAGTCCGGTCGGCATAGCCGATTTCGTCACCACGACGACCCATAAAACCTTGCGCGGTCCGCGTGGCGGCCTGATTCTGGCCAAGGCTGAACATGAAAAGGTGCTCAATTCAGCGATCTTCCCGGCTTTGCAGGGTGGCCCGCTGATGCATGTGATCGCAGCCAAGGCGATTGCTTTCAAGGAAGCCGGCAGTCATGAATTCAAGCTTTATCAGCGTCAAGTGGTTGAAAATGCGCGAGTGATGACGCGCGTGCTGCAGGAACGCGGTTTGCGCATTGTTTCCGGCCGTACCGACAGTCATGTGTTCCTGGTCGATCTGCAAGCGAAAAATCTGACCGGCAAGGATGCTGAAGCGGCTTTAGGTCGTGCGCATATCACCGTCAATAAGAACGCTATTCCGAATGATCCGCAAAAACCGTTCGTTACCAGCGGTATTCGTATTGGCAGTCCTGCGATGACCACAAGAGGTTTCAAAGAGCTGGAAGCTGAACAACTGGCGAATCTGATCGCCGATGTGCTTGATGCGCCGGCTGACGAAACTGTAACCGCACGGGTCATCGTTGAAGTTAAAAAACTGACGGCTAAGTTCCCGGTATACGGAGCCTGACAGCATGAGAAGGGATAAGGGAGGAGGGCGAAGGGTAACTGCGATTTTGTACCTTGCGCCTTGCATCTTGCATCTTGCATCTGTTTTGCTATGAAATGTCCCTTCTGTAAAGGTCACGATACTCAGGTCGTGGATACTCGCGAGAGCGAGGAGGGCGACAGTATTCGTCGCCGCCGCCGCTGCGTGTCTTGTGACAAGCGTTTTACCACGTTTGAAACAGTCGAGTTGCGCATGCCGCAGGTAGTCAAGCAAAACGGCATCCGCTGCGAATTTGATGCGGAAAAACTGCGTACCAGTTTCAAACGCGCCTTGCACAAACGACCTGTTTCAACAGAAATGGTGGATGCTGCGGTAGATCAGGTCTCGCAAAAAGTATATGCATCAGGCGAACGCGAAATCGGCTCACGGCAGATCGGCGAGATGGTGATGCAGGAACTGCTGAAGCTGGACAAGGTCGCCTATATTCGTTTTGCTTCCGTTTACAAGAGTTTTCAGGATGTGGGTGATTTTGCCGATGCGGTCAAAGCCGTACGCAAAACGCCGGCTTCCGGTCAATCCAGCTAATGTTGAATGCCGTGGATAGTATCTGGATGGCCCGCGCGCTACGCCTTGCCGAACATGGTCTGTATGGTACCAGCCCCAATCCGCGTGTAGCTTGTGTCGTGGTCAAAGATGGAAAGCGGGCAGGAGACGGCTGGCACCGACGAGCCGGTGAGCCGCATGCTGAAGTGTATGCCTTGCGTGAAGCGGGTGAATTGGCGCGCGGTGCGACGGCCTATGTGACGCTGGAACCTTGCTGTCATACAGGCCGTACTCCGCCCTGTAGCGATGCGCTGATCGCAGCGGGAGTCGCACGCGTAGTGGTGGCAATGACGGACCCTAACCCGCAGGTGGCAGGCAAGGGAATTGCAAAGCTGCGTGCAGCGGGTATCGACGTTGAGTGTGGTTTGATGGAAGCTGCTGCCGTTGAGTTGAACGCAGGCTTCGTTTCACGCATGACGCGCGGCTTGCCGTTTGTGCGCAGTAAGATCGGCATGAGTCTTGACGGGCGCACGGCGCTGGCGAACGGCGCGAGTCAGTGGATTACTCGTCCTGAGGCAAGGCTGGATGTGCAGCACTGGCGGGCGCGTTCCTGTGCCGTATTGACCGGCATCAATACCATCTTGTCTGATGATGCGCAATTAAATGTGCGCGAGCTGGAAACCGGGCGGCAACCCTTACGGGTGGTGCTGGACAGCAACTTGCGCATGCCGCTTACTGCACGCATCCTGTCGGCATTTACCTCTCAGGCCGGCAGGGGAGAGGTGCTGATCTACAGCGCGCTTAACGATGCGCAAAAGATTGCCCGCTTGCAGGATGCCGGTGCAACGGTGGTGATATTGCCGGATGGTTTCGGGCAAATAGATTTACAGGCCATGCTGCGCGATTTGGCGCGCAGGGGCTGTAATGAAATCTTGCTGGAGGCGGGTGCTGTTTTGAATGGCGCAATGTTGCGTGCGGGTCTGGTCGATCAGTTATTGCTGTATATTGCGCCTAAATTATTGGGCGATATGGCGCGCGGTATGGCCGCTTTGGGCGAACTGACTTCGCTGGATCAAGGTATTGCTATGCAGTGGCAGGATGTACGACAAATCGGCGGTGATTTGCGCATTACCGCTCGAATAAACACAAAAGGGAATGGGCATGTTTAGCGGAATTATTGCAGATGTAGGTATTATCAAGCGAGCGGAAGAGCGTGAGGGCGGTTTGCGTCTGACCCTCGCCAGTAAAGTGATGACGCTTGATGATGTGCAGGCCGGTGACAGCATTGCCGTCAACGGCGTGTGCCTGACGGCGATCCATATTGACGGTCACGAATTTAGCGTGGATGTGTCGCGTGAAACACTCAATTGTACGGTAGGCCTGGAACAGCAGGGCAGCCACGTCAATCTGGAGAAAGCCTTGCGGTTATCAGACCGGTTGGGCGGGCATCTGGTTAGCGGGCATGTGGATGGCGTAGGCGAGGTGGTGGCGTTTACTGACCTTGGCGAGAGCTGGCATCTGGTGGTGCGCGCGCCTCTGCAGCTTGCCAAATACATCGCGATGAAAGGCTCCATCACCATTAACGGGGTAAGTCTGACTGTGAATCAGGTTGCCGGTTCTGAATTTGAAGTGAATCTGATTCCGCATACGCTCGATGTGACGACGTTAAATGAATTAAAAGCGGGTTCCCGCGTGAATCTTGAGATTGATTTGATTGCCCGTTATGTCGAACGCATGCTGACGGCGGATAAGACTTAAACTATGGCTAGTCCCTCGAGCCGCGCCAATATCGGCTGGAGGGATAATAGCGACTGGAACCGTGTCAGCGCAAGGCGTAGACATTGTGCTCATGGATAGCTGCGCAGCTTACCGCTTTCTCTCTCCATGCCATCACTCAGAGCAAATTTTATGATGTGGTCTTTAATACCAGCCGGATCGGATTGATTGCCGCTTTGCGTGCGGGTTTCCAGTCAGGCAGGCCATTGAACTTTGGCTCATTTTGTCTGCTGAACACGGCCGAGCATGTTATTCGCGAGGTAAATCCCAATATACAAATGCCCCCGCTTTTTAAGTAGTCCGGTGTTACGCCGTAACAACAGTTCTGCTTAAATTGATCACACATAAATTTTATGCAATCACCAAAGGAACAACTTCGCCGGGGCTGCCCGGTAGCAGGTTCCTTTTGCTGCGTCCAGGTAACATTTTTTGATGCGCA
>CAIWRI010000047.1 GCA_903915035.1 uncultured Nitrosomonadales bacterium
AGAAGAGAGAAGAGAAAAGGGAGAAGGGTTAAACCCTTTCCTCTCCTCCCTTGACCCTTCGCATACTATTTACTCGATGACTTTTGCAACTACACCCGCGCCGACAGTACGACCACCTTCGCGAATCGCAAAGCGCAGACCTTCTTCCATCGCGATCGGGTTGATCAGCGCAACAGTGATGCTGACGTTGTCGCCTGGCATAACCATTTCCGTACCTTCCGGCAATTCAACAGCGCCAGTCACGTCAGTTGTACGGAAGTAAAACTGTGGACGGTAACCTTGGAAGAACGGTGTATGACGACCACCTTCATCTTTACCCAGCACGTAGATCTCAGCAGTAAACTTGGTGTGAGGCTTGATTGAACCTGGCTTGCACAGCACTTGACCGCGCTCAACTTCTTCACGCTTAGTACCGCGCAACAATACACCCACGTTATCGCCGGCCATACCTTGATCGAGTAACTTACGGAACATTTCCACGCCGGTACAGGTCGTCTTCAAAGTTGGCTTGATACCAACGATTTCGATTTCTTCGCCGACTTTAACGATACCGCGCTCGATACGACCAGTCACTACCGTACCGCGACCTGAGATCGAGAACACATCTTCAACCGGCATCAGGAAAGCGCCGTCGACAGCACGTTCAGGCGTAGGAATGTATGAATCCAATGCATCAGCCAAACGCAAAATAGCCGGTTCGCCGATTTCAGATTGATCGCCCTTGATAGCCAATACCGCAGAACCCTTGATGATAGGCACATCATCGCCTGGGAAGTCATACTTAGTCAGCAATTCACGAACTTCCATTTCAACGAGCTCGAGCAATTCTTCGTCGTCGACCATGTCGCATTTGTTCAGAAACACAATAATGTAAGGAACGCCAACCTGACGTGCCAGCAAAATGTGCTCGCGAGTCTGAGGCATAGGGCCGTCAGCTGCGGAACAAACCAGAATTGCGCCGTCCATTTGAGCCGCGCCGGTAATCATGTTTTTAACATAATCCGCGTGACCTGGACAATCGACGTGAGCATAGTGACGATTTGCTGTTTCGTATTCGACGTGAGCGGTGTTAATAGTAATGCCGCGCGCCTTTTCTTCCGGTGCTGCATCGATCTGGTCGTAAGCCTTGGCTTCGCCACCAAACTTCTTGCACAACACCATAGTAATAGCTGCTGTCAGTGTGGTTTTGCCATGATCCACGTGACCGATTGTTCCCACGTTGACGTGAGGCTTGGTTCGTTCAAATTTGCTCTTTGCCATGATTGTTGCCTCTATCTAATAATTATCTGTTTAACAACCGTTAAAAGTTGCTAGACGCTAGCTTGCTTAGTCCGTTACACGGTTTTGGCTTTAACTAAAAACTAACGCCTAAGGACTTACGACTGTTTTTATTTCTTATTCATAATCGCCTCAGCGACATTCTTCGGTGCTTCAGTGTAGTGCTTGAATTCCATCGTATAAGTCGCACGGCCTTGGGTCGCTGAGCGCAGAGACGTCGAATAACCGAACATTTCGGACAATGGAACCTCAGCCTTAACAGATTTACCACCACCCAGCATGTCGTCCATACCCTGAACCATACCGCGACGTGAAGACAGATCGCCCATCACCGTACCGGTATAATCTTCAGGCGTTTCCACTTCAACCGACATCATCGGTTCCAGCAGAACTGGACTTGCTTTGCGCATACCTTCTTTGAATGCCATTGAAGCTGCCATCTTGAAGGCATTTTCGTTGGAATCGACATCATGATAAGA
This sequence comes from uncultured Nitrosomonadales bacterium, assembly GCA_903915035.1. Classification (GTDB taxonomy): domain Bacteria; phylum Pseudomonadota; class Gammaproteobacteria; order Burkholderiales; family Gallionellaceae; genus Gallionella. The sequence goes on from CAIWRI010000047.1 coordinate 1,758, forward strand.
CCCATCAAACAGAGTTACCTTCACGTCCACAACCGGGAAACCGGCCAACACACCACTTGGCAGAGATTCACGCAGACCCTTTTCAACAGCGGGGATATATTCACGTGGAACAGTTCCGCCCTTGATCGCATCAATGAATTCAAAACCCTTACCCGGCTCATTAGGCTCCATGGTAATCCACACGTGACCGTACTGACCGCGACCACCGGTTTGCTTGGCGTACTTACCTTCGACTTCAACTTTTTTGCGTATCGCTTCACGGTAGGCAACTTGAGGCGCACCAACGTTAGCTTCAACGCCGAATTCACGCTTCATGCGGTCAACCAGAATTTCAAGATGCAACTCACCCATACCCGACATAATAGTCTGACCGGATTCTTCATCGGTACGCACACGGAATGAAGGATCTTCTGCCGCCAGACGACCCAGCGCAAGACCCATCTTTTCCTGATCAACCTTCGTCTTAGGCTCAACGGCCACGTGAATTACCGGTTCAGGGAAAATCATGCGCTCAAGGATGATGGTATTGTTAACATCACACAGCGATTCTCCGGTAGTCACTTCCTTCAAGCCGATACAGGCGGCGATATCGCCAGCAAGAATCTCATCAACTTCTAGACGTTCGTTAGCGTGCATCTGAACGATACGACCGATACGTTCCTTTTTGCCACGTACCGAGTTATAAACCGTGTCACCTTTTTTCAGCACACCGGAATAGACCCGCACGAAAGTCAATTGACCGACAAACGGATCTGTCATCAGCTTGAATGCCAGCGCAGAGAAGCTTTCACTATCAGCAGCCTTACGAGTTGTCGGATTGCCATCTTCATCTTCACCCTTGACATCAGGAATATCAACGGGGGACGGCATAAACATAATAACTGCATCCAGCATACGCTGAACGCCCTTATTCTTGAAGGCGGAACCGCACAGCATAGGCTGAATTTCGCAAGCAATAGTACGGGTACGCAAACCGAAAATAATTTCTTCTTCAGTCAACTCACCATTCTCAAGGTAGTTATTCATCAACTCTTCAGAAGCTTCTGCGGCAGTCTCAACCATCTTCGCACGCCATTCAGTTGCAACATCAACCAAATCAGCCGGAATTTCACGATAGTCGAACTTCATGCCCTGAGATGCTTCATCCCAGTAAATAGCACGCATCTTGATCAGATCAACCACACCTTCGAACTTTTCTTCAGCGCCGATAGGCACAACAATAGGCACAGGATTTGCACGCAGACGCGTGCCCATCTGTTCAACTACCTTGAAGAAATTCGCGCCCTGGCGATCCATCTTGTTTACAAATGCCAAACGAGGCACTTTGTACTTATTAGCCTGACGCCATACAGTTTCAGACTGTGGCTGCACACCACCTACCGCGCAATAAACCATGCACGCGCCATCCAGCACACGCATTGAACGCTCAACCTCGATCGTGAAATCGACGTGACCCGGAGTATCGATAATATTAAAGCGATGCTCCTCGTACTGTTTCTCCATGCCCTGCCAGAAACAGGTGGTCGCAGCAGAAGTGATCGTAATACCACGCTCCTGCTCCTGTTCCATCCAGTCCATAGTGGCTGCGCCATCATGAACTTCACCGATCTTGTGACTTACACCGGTGTAGAACAGAATACGTTCAGTTGTCGTCGTTTTGCCCGCATCAATATGCGCGCTGATACCGATATTACGGTAGCGGTTAATAGGTGTTTTACGAGCCACGATGAATACCTAACTATATGTCTGATTAGTGATACAAAAATTAGAAGCGGAAATGCGAGAAAGCCTTGTTGGCATCAGCCATACGATGGACTTCTTCACGCTTCTTAACCGCACCGCCGCGACCTTCAGACGCATCGATCAGTTCACCTGCCAGGCGCATACCCATGGACTTTTCACCGCGTTTACGCGATGCATCACGCAACCAACGCATGGACAAGGCCATACGACGGGACGGGCGCACTTCTACTGGCACCTGATAATTAGCACCACCAACACGACGGCTCTTAACTTCAACTTGTGGCTTAGCGTTAGTTAAGGCCAGATTGAAAATCTCAATTGCGTCCTTACCAGTCTTTTTGCTCACTTGTTCCAGCGCGCCATACAAAATGCGTTCAGCTACAGACTTCTTACCTGCTGTCATCAACACATTTACAAATTTGGACAAGTCCTGGTTGCCGTACTTTGGATCCGGCAAAACTTCACGTTTGGGTACTTCTCTGCGTCTTGGCATATCAACCTCAAATATTAAAAATAACAGTCACAAGAATTATTTCTTGGGACGTTTTGTACCGTACTTGGAACGGGATTGCTTACGATCTTTCACGCCAGCCGTATCCAGACTACCGCGGACCATATGGTAACGCACACCAGGCAAATCCTTTACACGGCCACCACGCAGCAACACAACCGAGTGTTCCTGCAAGTTATGGCCTTCACCGCCGATGTAGCTGATCACCTCAAAGCCATTGGTCAGACGCACCTTGGCTACTTTACGCAGCGCCGAGTTAGGCTTCTTTGGTGTAGTGGTATAAACGCGGGTACATACACCCCGTTTTTGTGGTGAACCACCTAGCGCTGGCACCTTGCTTTTTTCGACAATTGCTACTCGCGGCTTGCGGATCAATTGATTTACTGTTGGCATTATTTATTACCCTGTGAAATTCTAAAATCTGGTTAAAAAAACGAATCTATAAAAAACAGACCGCCGCAGCATGACTTGAATCATCCGCTGCGACGGAAAAAAGGTTGCGAATTCTATTGAAATACGGCTGAACTGTCAAGCAGTTCGCTCGCCACATCAACCTTCAATTCACGACCTTCCGCTGCATCGATGCCCAAACGCTGCATGCGACGCGTGTTGTGGTAAGCCAAGCCGGTACCCGCTGGAATCAAACGACCGACAATCACGTTTTCTTTTAAGCCCCTAAGATCATCGCGCTTGCCCATGATGGCGGCTTCAGTCAACACGCGAGTCGTTTCCTGGAAGGACGCGGCCGAGATGAACGAGTCGGTAGACAAGGATGCCTTGGTGATACCGAGCAACATATATTCAAAAGTTGCAGGAACCTTGTCGGCCGCCAGCATACGCTCATTCTCTACCAGCATATCCGCCCGCTCTACTTGTTCACCCATGATGAAGCGCGTATCGCCAACTTCCTTGATCTGCACACGACGCAACATCTGACGCACAATCACTTCGATATGTTTGTCGCTGATTTTCACC
>CAIWRI010000048.1 GCA_903915035.1 uncultured Nitrosomonadales bacterium
CCAACCAATCGGACACCGCTTTCAATTCCCGGCCAATTTCGTGTTTTGAAAAGGCTTCGTATATACTCATCTGGTGTGTGCGTTTGGCACGCATTTTGGAACCCCGGTGCTTTTGTTTATTTTTTACAATCAATGGCTCGAAGGTAATGATACCCATTTCCACCGGGTTCTTCCACTGCAAAATTATATTTTATACAATAAAATCAAATCGATACGTTATCTTGATGATAACTAGTTATGTTGTATCGCATACAGTAAATATAGCGTTTTTCTTCGCGACACAAATTTTTACTGTCGATTTATTAGCATATATGAACCGCTCAACCCATAATCCTGTGATTGCAATAATAACAACAGAATACCCATGCTCGAAGACATCAAGAAAACCCTGTGGGCAACTGCCGACAAGCTGCGCGCCAATATAGATGCCGCCGAATATAAACATTTAGTGCTGGGATTAATTTTCGTAAAATTCGTCTCTGATAGCTTCGTCTCCCGCCGTGCTGAGCTGCAAAGTCGCTTTACCGATAAGTCGGATGACTATTACCTGCCTGACTGCACTGATGAGCTGTTAGCTGCTGAGTTGGAAGACCGGGACTATTACACGGAGGGGAACGTTTTCTGGGTGCCGGAATCCGCCCGCTGGGAAACTTTGCGTGCAGCAGCCAAGCAACCGGATATAGGTCGTCGCATAGATGAGGCGCTGGTGGTGATTGAGACAGAGAACCCCAAGCTCAAGGGCATCTTGGATAAACGCTATGCGCGTGCGCAGTTGCCGGACGGCAAGTTGGGTGAACTTGTGGATCTGGTTTCAACCATAGGATTCGGTACTAACGCAGGACAAGCACGGGACATATTAGGTCAGGTATATGAATACTTTCTCGGTCAGTTTGCCAGTGCAGAGGGCAAGCGCGGCGGTCAGTTCTATACCCCCGCCTCTATCGTAAAAACCCTGGTAGCGGTACTCGCACCTCATCATGGCAAGGTGTATGACCCCTGCTGCGGTTCAGGCGGGATGTTCGTGCAGTCTGAAAAGTTTATCGAGTCGCATGGCGGCAAGTTAGGTGACGTGGCGATCTTCGGGCAGGAATCGAACCCGACGACATGGCGACTGGCCGCGATGAACTTAGCCATACGCGGCATCGACTTTAATCTGGGGCGCGAACCGGGGGATACTTTCACCAGGAATCAGCATCCGGATTTGCGTGCCGACTTCATCTTGGCCAATCCACCGTTTAATATCAGCGACTGGTGGCATGGCAGCTTAACGGGCGACCCGCGTTGGGTATATGGTGACCCGCCAGCTGGCAACGCCAACTATGCGTGGTTGCAGCACATGCTGTATCACTTAAAACCGTCGGGTCGTGCAGGTATTGTGCTGGCGAACGGTTCGATGAGTTCCAGCCAAAACAGCGAGGGCGATATACGCCGTGCGATGGTTGAGGCGGACGTGGTGGAGGTGATGATAGCCTTGCCAGGACAGTTGTTCTTCAATACCCAGATACCCGCTTGTCTATGGTTCCTCAAAAAACCCGCCGGGAGAGGGAGTGAGGGAGAGGGGAAAAAACGCTGCGGCGAAGTGCTGTTCATAGATGCCCGTAAGCTGGGGCACATGATTAGCCGGGTGCAGACCGAGCTGACCGATGAAGTGATAGAACGCATTGCAGGCACGGTAGCCGCATGGCGTGGCGAAATCCCCCACCCCTCGCCCTCCGGGAGAGGGGTGGGGGGTGAGGGAGGGGGGCTAGTGGATAATTATCAGGATATTCCCGGCTATTGTCGCAGCGTTAAGTTAGCTGAAATCGCCGAACACGGTTATGTTCTCACGCCCGGTCGCTATGTTGGTGCTGAAGCGGTCGAAGACAACGATGAGGACTTCGCCGACAAAATGCAGACCTTGACCGAAAAGCTGGGTGAGCAGATGACTAAGGGCGTGGAACTTGACCAGTTGATACGGCAGAAGCTGGGAGGACTGGGCTATGTGTTCTGAACTATTGCTATCATGAGGGGAAATTAACATGTTGTATTTAAATATCGACCATTTGCGACGCTGTATGCAGACGCTCAATTCCTCACTGGCGCTCTATAGGAAGGCTGAGCCGGACAGTATTGATCAGGAAGTATTTCGCAACGCCATCGTAAAAAGCTATGAATTGACACAGGAAACTGCCTTCAAGCTGCTGAAAAAAGCGCTGAAAGTATATGGTCACGGCGGGAAAAAACTGGAATCGACACCGGTAAAGGATATTCTGCGACTCGCTGCGGTTCATGATTTGATGACGCTGGCAGAGGTGGAGCGCTGGTTTGCCTATCGCGACAATCGCAATAATACCGCTCATGATTACGGCGAGCAATTCGCCAGTGAAACGCTGATGCTGATCCCTGGCTTTTTGCAGGATATTGGCATGCTGGCCGATATGCTTGAGCGCAAACTGGGCAAGCAGGGAGAACATCTTGACAATTGAATCGCTGCATTTGCCACCCGTCTATTTAAAGATGGTACGGGATATTTTGCGCGCGCATTTACCTGATGCAGAAATATGGGCTTATGGCAGTCGCGTGAACGGCGATTTTTATGAGGCCAGCGATCTCGATCTGGTGGCACGCCAGCCGGATGATTTGACGCGCAGACAAACCCGTCTGTACGAGGCAATCGAAGCATTTTCAGAAAGCAATCTGCCCATCATCGTGCAAATAGTCGATTGGGCCAGCATTCCGGCTGAATTCCGGAACGAGATTATTGCTAACCATGCCGTCATCGCCCTTCCGCAGGGGGCCGGGGGATGAGTTCTAAAATCACGCAAAACCAGGCTGACTATATTCAATATATCCGTCAGTGGTATTCGTTCTATGCAACATCGCCCGTAATTAGCCAACAGGCTGTTGGCCAATTAACGCAACCGCCTGTTGCCCAATTTGTGAAGAACAGTTTTGCGGAACGGGGAGGGCTGGGGTATGAGTGCTGAGTGGTTAGTCACCACCCTTGGGCACATTTGTGATGCTCAAGGAGGCGCAATACAGACAGGTCCATTTGGTAGTCAGCTTCACACATCGGACTACAAAGAGACGGGCATTCCTGTGGTTATGCCTACCAATATTGGTGATGGTGGCATTGTTGAGGATGCCATTGCCCGAATAGGTCACTCTGATGTCGAGCGGCTATCCCAGCATAAGCTACGCTTGGGAGATATAGTTTTCAGTCGCCGTGGCGATGTAACCAAGAATGCCTTAGTGCGCCCGCACGAAGTTGGCTGGTTGTGCGGCACCGGTTGCCTAAAAGTCAGGCTGAATGACGGTGCTATTGCCAACGCAAAATTCATATCTCATTGCCTGAGGCAGCCAGATATTAAGGATTGGCTGATTCGTCATGCCGTAGGTGCCACGATGCCGAATCTGAATACAGGCATACTTTCGGCAGTTCCCATTCATTTACCTCCCTTGCAAATCCAACTTGAGATTGCTGCAATGTTGGGTGCCCTTGATGACCGTATCGCCCTGCTGCGTGAAACCAACGCCACCCTGGAAGCCATCGCGCAGGCACTGTTCAAGTCGTGGTTTGTTGACTTTGACCCGGTACATGCTAAGGCACAAGGTATCGCACCGGAAGGCATGGACGAGGTCACGGCTGCGCTGTTTCCTGACAGCTTCGAGGAGTCGGAGCTGGGCTTGGTGCCGAAGGGGTGGCGCACGAATGCTGTGTACGATCTGGCACAATTCATTAATGGCGCTGCCTATAAGGCGTTTGAGCCGAACTCTGAACAGCGTGGTTTGCCAATTATTAAGATTGCCGAGCTTAAGGCGGGCGTTTCTATGCAGACTGGTTATTCTGATGTCAGCATGCCTGAAAAGTATCGGATAGCAGCTGGAGATATTTTGTTTTCTTGGTCTGGAAATCCTGACACATCGATTGATACTTTTGTCTGGCTACACGGCAGCGCTTGGCTCAATCAGCATATTTTTCGAGTTGTTCCAAACACATCAAGTGAGCGTTCTTTTGTATTGATGATGCTCAAGTACCTGAATCCGATATTTGCAGAGCTTGCTCGAAATAAGCAAACCACTGGGTTAGGACATGTAACTGTTGCCGACTTGAAAAGATTGCGTGTAGTTAAACCGAGTGATTCCGTACTTCAGCAATGGAATGAGAGCGTTGATCCATTGATCGAACGAGCATTCAACGTTGCCCAGCAAGCTCAAACCCTTGCCACCCTGCGTGACACGTTGCTGCCCCGGCTGATTTCCGGTCAACTGCGCTTACCTGCCGAAGTATCGGTACTGGCAAGCCTGAGGCAGACATATTGATTGAGAAAGCCATCACATGATTGATTTTCACGCTGAACTACACACGCTAGTTGACCTCGCTCAAATGGCAGAATCAGTATCGCTGGAATGCAAGCTGGCTCAAGGACAGGATGGGAAGGGCGAACTACCCAAAGATTTCTGGCCGACCTACTCTGCGATGGCCAACACTCACGGCGGACTGGTGCTGCTAGGCGTGCGTGAAAAGAACAGACAATTTACTGTGGCGGGTATAGCGAATGTCGAAAAAGTTCGCGCTGACTTGTTTAATAATCTGAACAATCGTGGCAAGGTCAGTGCTAATCTACTGACAGATCAAGATGTCACGGCTTTGACGCTGGAAGGAAAGACGGTATTAGCAATCCATATTCCGCCAGCGACGCGCAAGCAAAAGCCGGTTTATCTTAACGGCAACCCGTTGGGAAATACTTACCGCCGTTTGCATGAAGGTGACCGGAACTGCGATGAAGAAACGGTCAAGCGTATGCTGGCGGAACAGCTGGATGAGAGCCGGGATACGCGAATTCTCGATCGTTTCAGTCTTGCTGATCTCGACTTGGACAGCCTGCACGCTTACCGTAATGCGTTTGCGGTGCAGCGAACCGATCATCCTTGGATTGCTGTTGATGATAAAACATTTTTGCAGCGCATCGGCGGTTGGGGCACGGATCGCAGCACAAGCCAACAGGGGCTGACATTGGCTGGCCTGCTAATGTTTGGACAATCGACTTTCATTACTGAGGCGGCACCGCTGTATTTTCTCGACTATCAGGAATTGCCGGCCGACACGACATCGCAAACACGCTGGCTTGATCGCGTGGTGCCGGACGGATCATGGTCGGGCAATTTGTACGATTTCTATCGCAAGGTGATACGCAAGCTGACGGCTGATCTGAAGATCCCCTTTATGCTCAAGGGCGACACTCGCATCGACGATACGTATCTGCATCAAGCCTTGCGCGAGGCTTTGGTGAACACGCTGATCCATGCCGACTATTCTGACCGCGCCTCGGTGTTGGTCATCAAGCAGCCTTCCGGTTTTGTCTTTCGCAATCCAGGGATCATGCGGGTGCCCGCTGAAATAGCTTTACATGGTGGTGCCAGCGATTGTCGTAATCGCACGCTGCATCAGATGTTTTTACTGATCAATCTGGGTGAGCGCGCCGGTTCAGGCTTGCCAAAAATTCGTGCTGGCTGGGAAGCTGACGGACATGTGCTGCATTTGTCCGATTCGTTCGAACCGTTTGATCAAACCCGGCTGGAAATGCGTTGGGCTGCTGACTTGTCTCAAGGTATCACCGCCGCTAAGGTTGACGATCAGGGGAAAACGTCGGGGAAAACGTCGGGGAAAACGTCGGGGAAAATTCTCGCGCGGATCCGTGAAAATTCTGCCATCACGATTCCTGAATTGGCACTGTCGATAGGGTTGACCGAACGCACGATTGAACGCAATCTCAAGAAATTACAGGAGGACCACCTTTTGTCGCGTATAGGGCCTGCCAAAGGCGGCCATTGGAAGGTAAGTACATGACCGACCAACTCAAACAAAAATCTAAACAGCTACACGGTTCAGATATTGCCCCCGACAAGGCAATCTGGTGGCGTGCTGATAATCCGGCAGCAGGCTGGGGGCTAAAGGTATTTCCATGAGGTATAAAAACAAAAGCCCCCGACTATCGCCGGAGGCAGTTGCCGACCGGGAATCCCCAGTCCGTAGCGCGCATTCTATAAGAAACGGCATGTTGAGTCACATAAAAAGGCAAAGTAATGATGATTGACGCTCAGTACAAACGAAACTCCCGTGTTATTTTTCCCGACACGTTGCTGCCGCGTCTGATTTCCGGTGAGTTACCGGAAACCGCAGCGGAGGATGCTACGCTATGACACCGGCATCACCGCTGTGCGCAGCACCTGAAGGTTACACCGACTGGCTGAAGCAGCTTAAAGCAGATATTGCCACTGCACAGCAGAGGGCTGCACTCGCGGTTAATGCCGAACTGGTGCAACTCTACGGGCGCATCGGTCGCGATATATTACAGCGCCAGAAGGAACAAGGCTGGGGTGCAAAGGTGATAACGCGTCTGGCACATGACTTGAAAGATGCATTCCCGGATATGCGCGGCTGGTCATCCAGCAATCTCAAGTACATGCGTTATTTTTCACAGCATTGTGCGGATGGTAAATTTGGTCAGCAGCCCGCTGACCAATTGCCGTGGTTTCATATTGTAATATTGCTGACCAAGCTGAAAAACAACACCGACCGTGAGTGGTACGCTGTGCAAACGGTGCAACAGGGGTGGTCGCGCACTACGCTGGAGATAAACATCAAGAATTGTCTACGCCAGAGACAGGGTGCTGCGGTAACAAATTTTGTGGCGCGCTTGCCACTATCCGATTCTGAACTTGCCCACGATACCTTGAAAGACCCCTATCTCTTTGACTTTCTTGGTCTGGGTGAGGATGCACATGAGCGGGAAATCGAATCCGGGTTGATTCGCCATATCACCCGCTTTTTGCTGGAGTTGGGCGCAGGATTTGCATTTGTCGGACGGCAATTCAGACTGGAAGTTGCGGGGGATGAGTTTTTTATTGATCTGCTTTTTTACCATACGCGTCTGAAGTGTTATGTGGTCATTGAACTGAAAGCCACGGCGTTCAAGCCCGAACACGCAGGCCAGCTCAATTTTTATCTGGCCGCAGTAGATGCTCAGATAAAATCTGTAGATGACAAACCGACTATAGGCCTGTTGCTGTGCAAGAAGCAAAACCGTCTGGTGGCGGAGTACGCGCTGTCCGGTATTGACAAGCCCATCGGTGTGGCTGAGTACCAATTGCTGCGAGACTTACCGGAAATATTAGGACAGAGCCTGCCGAGCATCGAAGAAATTGAAGCCGAGCTGGCGGGCGACTTGAATGATCTGGCTGAGCCGACATGACCGAAGACCAACTGGAACAGGAAACCCTAAGCTGGCTGGGCAGCGTGGGGTACACGCACCTTTACGGTCCCGACATTGCTCCCGATGGAGATAATCCTGAACGCGGCGATTATCGTCAGGTCGTACTGGTAGAACGACTGCGTGCTGCGGTCAATAAACTCAATCCCGCCATACCCGTAGCGGTACGAGATGACGCAGTCAGGCAAGTAATTGATTTGGGTATTCCGGTGTTGCTCCCGGCAAACCGCCATTTTCATAAGCTGCTGGTGACCGGTGTGCCTGTCCAGTATCAATCGGGCGGTGAGACACGCGGTGACTTCGTGCGGCTTATCGACTGGAGTACTCCCTTCTCCCCACCCTCATCCCTACCCTTCTCCCCACCCTCACCCTCATCCCTACCCTTCTCCCAGAGGGAGAAGGGTAACGAGTATCTGGCAATTAACCAGTTCTCTATCAAAGGTACACACCACACCCGCCGCCCGGACATCATTCTGTTCATCAACGGACTACCGCTTATCTTGCTGGAATTAAAAAATCCAGCTGACCAGAGCGCTGATCTTTTAAGAGCGTTTGACCAGCTACAGACCTACAAAGCGCAAATCCCCGATGTGTTCCAATACAACCAGATACTGGTTATCACGGATGGCACAGAGGCGCAAATGGGCGGATTGTCTAGTAATATGGAACGCTTCATGCAGTGGCGTACTATCGACGGGGAAACATTAGACCCGCTGGGGCAGTTTAATGAGTTGGAGACGATGGTGCGCGGGGTGTTGGCTCCGGTCTATTTGCTCGACTACCTGCGTTTTTTTGTGTTATTTGAGGATGACGGTACGCTGGTGAAGAAGATTGCCGGCTATCACCAGTTCCACGCGGTGCGCGCGGCTATCAGTCAGGTGGTGGTCGCATCCCGTCCGGGCGGCACGCATAAGGGTGGTGTGGTCTGGCATACTCAGGGTTCCGGCAAGAGCATTACCATGACTTGTTTTGCTGCGAGGGCAATGCAGGAAGCGGCAATGGAGAATCCCACCATCGTGGTGATTACCGACCGCAACGATTTGGACGGGCAATTATTCGGCGTGTTTTCACTGGCGCAAGACCTGTTGCGTGAGCAACCCGTGCAAGTGGAGACCCGGCAGGATTTACGTGCCAAGTTAAGCAATCGCCCCTCAGGGGGTATCGTATTCGCCACCATCCAAAAATTCATGCCGGGCGAAGATGAGGATACCTTCCCTGTGTTATCTGATCGTAGCAACATTGTCGTCATCGCAGACGAAGCACACCGGACTCAATACGGTTTTGAGGCCAAGCTCAAGGGCAAGCCAGGTCATGAGACCTATCAGGCAGGCTATGCCCGGCATCTGCGTGATGCGCTGCCCAATGCAACCTTCGTGGCATTTACGGGCACACCGGTGTCAAGTGAAGACAGGGATACGCGCTCGGTGTTCGGGGAATACATCAGCATCTACGATATGCAGCAGTCCAAGGAAGACGGTGCTACGGTTGCCATCTATTTTGAGTCACGCCTGGCTAAGTTGTCGCTAAATGCAGCGGACTTGCCGCTGATGGATGCCGAGGTGGATGAGCTGGCGGAGAACGAGGAAGACAGCCAGCAGGCACTGCTTAAAAGTCGCTGGGCAGCACTGGAAAAAGTGGTGGGGGCTGAGCCGCGTATCGTCAGTGTTGCAGCAGATTTGGTCGCGCATTTTGAGGAACGAAGCGCTGCGCAGACCGGAAAAGCCATGGTGGTTGCTATGAGTCGTGATATTTGCGTGCACTTGTACAACGAGATTATCAAGCTACGCCCGGACTGGCACGACCCCGATCCTGAAAAGGGCTTCATCAAAATCGTGATGACAGGCTCGGCTTCTGACAAGGCGCTGTTACGTCCTCACATTTACAGCGGACAGGTCAAAAAGCGGCTGGAGAAGCGCTTTAAAAATCCTGCCGACCCGCTGCAACTGGTGATTGTCAGGGATATGTGGCTGACCGGTTTCGATGCGCCTTGCGTGCACACGTTATATGTCGACAAGCCGATGAAGAGCCATAATTTGATGCAGGCGATTGCCCGGGTTAATCGGGTGTTCAAGGATAAGCAAGGCGGGTTGGTGGTGGACTATATTGGCATTGCCAACGAGCTACGTTCCGCGCTGAAGGAATACACCGCAAGCCACGGGCGCGGTCGCCCCACCGTCGATGCAGCCGAAGCCTACGCGGTGCTTGAAATGAATTTGGATATTTTACGGGGCATAGTATATGGCTACGATTACAGTGACTTTTTGACGACGGGTCACAAGTGTCTGGCAGGTGCGGCTAACCACGTGTTAGGTGTCAAGGATGGCAAGAAGCGCTTTGCCGATATCGCACTGGCGATGAGCAAAGCATTTTCGCTGTGTTGCACGCTGGATGAAGCGAAAGCGGTACGTGAAGAAGTGGCGTTTTTTCAAGCGGTCAAAGTGATACTGACCAAGCGCGACATCAGCCAGAAGAAACGCACCGACGAGGAGCGGGAAATGGCTATCCGGCAGATTATCAATAGTGCGGTCGTCTCGGCAGAAGTGGTCGATATCTTCGATGCGGTTGGTCTGGATAAGCCCAATATCGGTATATTGGATGATGCCTTCCTTGCTGATGTGCGTAACCTGCCGGAGCGTAATCTTGCAGTGGAGTTGCTGGAACGGCTGCTTGAAGGCGAAATCAAGAGCCGTTTCAAGAGCAATGTGGTGCAGGAAAAGAAGTTCTCAGAGTTGCTGAGCAATGTGATTAAGCGTTACCAGAACCGCGCTATCGAGACCGCCCAGGTCATCGAAGCGCTTATCGAGATGGCGAAGAAATTCCGTGCTGTCGCGGGTCGCGGTGAAGCATTGGGGCTGACGGAGGACGAAATCCGCTTCTATGACGCGCTGGCTGACAACGAATCGGCGGTGCGGGAGCTTAGTGACGAGACGATGAAGAAAATCGCCCATGAACTGACCGAAAGCTTGCGCCAGAACCTTAGCGTCGACTGGTCAGAGCGTGCCAGTGTGCAGGCGAAATTGCGGCTGATGGTCAAGCGTATCCTGCGCAAATACAAATATCCGCCAGACCAGCAGGAAGCCGCGGTACAACTGATTTTGCAACAGGCACAAGCACTCGGCGAGGCGTGGATGCCATAATTAAGGTAGTAGTAAGGTGAGTATTTGATTTTTTTCAAGCAATGACAAATTGGGGGGCTTGGATTTTTTGAGCGGTGGTGTCGTCTGGATCCATCTGGACAGGCCGCATGGGTGCAAGCAATCGGTGCGCTTTGGCTATTCCTTTTTTTCAAAGACGTGCTGATGTGAGGGCTAAAGCATTAAATGACCGATCATTTTCTCCTCTGTGTGACGGATCGTCAGCTAACTCCCCAGAACACATCAAGAGCCACTGGTTATTGAGTGCTGCCTGACCAGCGTGACTGTTTGTTGCGTCGGAAGACTTCACAGACACGCATGGTTTACAGGGTTTAATTAACGTCAGATTTAATCTTGAGTGGCCGCCGTCAGCAGGTAAGAGGACTCGTTGTTTTGGGTTGCACGTATACGGTATATCCGCATTTTTCTGTTTCCTGACGGTTGTTCCAGTTACTCCAGGCGATATCGAGCGCAGCATAAATATGTTCGAATCGCTGATGTCTCGATGTATCAATGCGTGCAATTAGTGAATCAGAATTGACCAATTCATCAGATACTTGAAGGGATATCTTACTGTCCATGATGTTCTTTATTTTAAACATTATAATTAAATCGCCTGAATATTTGCAGCCTGGCGCCCCTTAGTTCCTTGCGCCACGTCAAAGCTGATTTTCTGACCTTCCTTGAGTGACTTGAAGCCACTGATGTTGATCGCTGAAAAATGTGCAAATAAATCATCGCTGCCATCATCTGGCGCAATAAATCCAAAACCCTTTGCATCGCTAAACCATTTCACTGTACCCGTTGCCATGTTGCTATCTCCTTGTGGTTAATGCAGGAAAAATATTCCCCGCGAATATGTTGCTATATTTATAGGCTGCTTAAACCCCGGAAAAAATGACGCCTATCCAGGTATGACGAACCAATCCGCTGGAGTGATTAACAGCGATTGACAAGGGGTATATATTGCACTGAATACTTTATATGTAACATCGGTGAATGACTGATTTTTTATCAGGAAAATTCTGATTTAGAATCAGTAAATCCCTGATTAACAGTCTGTTTGTTTAGTGGTACTGTATTGCCAGCGCGAGACTTCCTGTATTTAGAGCCCGGTGGGGCACAGCAACGAGCGCATAGCGCGCTATGTCTTTAGGTGAATTACGGTCGCTCTGCGCAACATACTGCCAAAGGATAGAGATGAAATATCCAATTTTTATATTGATACTTTTCCTGATCCAGCCGGCAGGCGCGGCGCTCGCGCAGAATACTGAATACAGCGTTGTGCCTGTCTTGCTCTATCATCGTTTAGGTCTGTCGGTCACAGATGCGATGACTGTCAGGACTGCGGTTTTTGCCGCCCAGCTGGCGTATTTAAAATTACATGATTACACCGTTATTCCGTTGCGGCATCTGACAGATTATCTGGCCGGAAAAACGACGCAACTGCCTGCCCGTGCGGTGGTCATTTGCGCTGATGATGGGCATGAATCTGTTTATACAGCGTTGTTCCCACTGATTCGTCGCTACCATGTCCCTGTCACCTTGTTTATCTATCCGTCCGCCATCAGCAATGCAAGCTATGCCTTGACCTGGCAACAATTGCACGAAATGCAGGATAGCGGTCTGGTCGATATACAATCCCACAGTTACTGGCATCCCAATTTTAAGAAGGAAAAAGTCCGGTTGGGAAAGGATGCTTATGAAAAATTTGTCCGAGTGCAACTGGTTCAGTCGAAGTCCGTGCTGGAAAAACAGTTCGGCAAACCGGTCGATATGCTCGCCTGGCCCTTCGGCATTTACGACGATGAATTGATTCGTGCGGCAAGCGCAGCCGGTTATGTCGCTGCCTTCACGATAGAGCGGCGCGCTGTCAGTCACACAGATAATGTGATGGCTTTGCCACGTTTTTTGATGACCGACCAGGTTCAGTTTGAAAAACTGCTTGCCGCATCACCCAGCAAAGCTTCACCATGAAAATACTCATACAATTCTGTTTACTGATGGCATGGCTTAGCAGTGCTGCGGCTGCAAGTTATAGCGGCACTGTCATTGATACATCCAGCAAGCAGCCGATCGAAGGTGCTTTTGTCACGCTAGGTGAACAGGTTGTTCGTAGCGGCCGGAATGGTAAATTCCAGCTGGACGGTATTGGAGATACACTGGGCATTCGGGCTTACGGTCATGTCAGGCGGGCGGTCAGCACACTAAACAAGGACGCGCCGATTTTGCTGGCGGCATACAAGCCAAAAGCACTCTACCTGTCACTGCTGGGTGTGACTAATAAGCAGTTGCGTAACGCGGCACTGAATCTCATTCACGATACCGAACTCAACGCTCTGGTGATCGATGTGAAGGATGATATGGGACGCGCAGCCTTTCCGGGCGGAGCTGGCAGGCCCATCAGTAATTTCAAGGCAATCGTGAATGAGTTGCATGCAAAAGGAATTTATCTTATCGCTCGCATCGTCGTCTTCAAGGATAACCCACTTGCCACCGGCCGCCCAGATATTGCCATCAAAACGACCCGGGGAGCGATCTGGAAAGACCGTGAAGGTCTGGCATGGAGCAATCCATACAGTCAAACTGTGCGGAACATTAATATCGACCTGGCGATAGAAGCGGCAAAGGCCGGCTTCGATGAAATTCAGTTTGATTACGTACGATTTCCAGACGCGACCGGGCTGGCCTATTCAATGCCAAACACCGAAGAAAACCGGGTTGCCGCTATTTCCGGATTTTTGAGCGATGCAGGACAAAAACTTGTGCCTTACAATGTTTTTCTCTCGGCTGATATCTTCGGTTATGTTTCATGGAATACCAATGACACCTTTATCGGTCAGAAACTGGATAATCTGGCGGAAGTGCTGGACTATATTTCGCCAATGCTCTATCCCTCCGGATTCCAGTTTGGCATTCCGGGCTATTTGGACCCGGTACACCATCCGCGAGAAATCGTTTATTATTCTCTCGAAAAAGCAACGCAACGCACAAAACTGCCGGGAATACGCTTCAGACCCTGGTTGCAGGCTTTTCGCGATTATGCCTTTAACAGAATGCCGTTTAAAGGTGAACAAATTCGCGCTCAGATTGAAGCCGCCGACAGCATGGGGAGTTGTGGCTGGATGTTATGGAATCCGCACAATATTTACAGCCGTGACGGTTTGCAGCTCAAAAATTCCAACGTTCAGGAGATACGATGAGGCGTTTTATTGCCATCGTGTTGCTCATCATATCGCTGGCCGCCAGCGCGTCTGAGCCGATTGCAGACTTTACGCAAAGCGAAATACAATCAGCTCATATCCCCGGTGCCGTGGTGCTGATTGGTAACCGCACAAGTATTTTGTACCGGAACGCGTTCGGTCAAAGGGCCGCAGAGCCGATGACCACCGACACCCGCTTCGACCTGGCTTCACTGACCAAGGTCATTGCGACAACCACCGCCATCATGCAACTGATCGAACAAAAAAAACTCCGCCTTGATGCACCTGTCGCCCGCTACTGGTCTGCGTTTGCCAAAAATGGCAAAGGCCTCATCACCCTCCGGCAGTTGCTGACGCACTATTCCGGAATGCGCGCTGACCTGAATCTGGATACTAAATGGTCAGGCTATGCCGCAGCCATGAAACTGATTGTTGCCCAGCAGCCGGTAGCCATGCCCGGCAGCAGCTATCTATATAGCGACATCAATTTCGAAATACTGGGAGAACTGGTCGGACGGGTATCCGGCAAACCACTGGATAGCTATTGCGATGCACATATTTTCCGAACGCTGAGAATGAGCCATACCGGCTTTAAACCCGACGCTAAAGATGATATCGCACCTACCCGATCTATGAATAGTAGCCCGGGAGTGGTACATGATCCTAGCGCTTACCGTATGGGCGGCGTGGCAGGACATGCAGGGCTGTTTTCGACCGCCGATGATCTGGCTGTTTTTGCCAGAATGATGCTAAACGGCGGCACCTGGCAGGGGCGGCGTATTCTGAGTCGCCACGCTGTGCAAATCATGACAATTCCTCAGTCACCGGTGGGTATGTCAAAATTACGCGGGCTGGGGTGGGCGCTCGGTGCACCCTTTTCGCCTGAGCGTGAACAGCTATCTGGTGTCGGCTCCTATGGGCATTATGGATATACAGGGACGATGCTGTGGATTGATCCTGTCAGCCAAACTTTTCTCATCGTGTTAAGCAACCGGGTATATCTTGACGGCAAGGGAGATGCCGATCCGCTGCGCAGAGGCATTGTGGCGATTGTCTCGGACACGCTTAAACCGCAAACGGATTTATCCATACTCGCTGCGCGTCCTGAGCTTGCCGGCTATTTTAAATTCACGACCGCGCATCCCGAAAGCCGCTCCGTCGCCCGGGTGCTAACAGGGCTGGATGTGCTCGAAGCTGAAGCCTTTGCGCCTTTGACTGGACTGCGTATCGGGGTCATTACCAATCAGACCGGGAAGGATGCTGCCGGTCACTATATCGTGGATCTGCTGTATAAAGCGCCAGGGGTGAGGCTTGCCGCAATCTTCAGTCCGGAACACGGCATCAGCGGTAATGTGGATGAAAAAGTCGTCTCCGGCATTGATATCCGCAGCGGCTTGCCAATATACAGCCTGTATGGCGAGAGCCGACGTCCACGTGATGAAATGCTGGGCGGGCTGGATGCGCTGGTGTTTGATATTCAGGATGCCGGTGCGCGCTTTTATACTTTTTCGACAACCATGGCTTATGCGATGGAAGCAGCAGCACAGCATAACCTCGATTTTTATGTGCTGGATAGACCGAATCCGATTAGTGCGGCTGTGGTGCAAGGCCCGATACCCGATGCAGATATGAAATCATTCACCAGTTATTTTCCGCTTCCTGTTCGGCATGGCATGACTGTCGGCGAACTGGCTGAACTGTTCAACGAACAGATTCATGCGAAGCTCCATGTCATCCGGATGCAAGGCTATGCGCGGCCCGACTGGTATGACGACACGGGGCTCAAATGGATCAGTCCGTCGCCCAATTTGCGCACGCTGACTGAAACCACGCTATACCCCGGTGTCGGGTTAATCGAGGGGGCAAACATCAGTGTCGGGCGCGGCACCAGCACTCCGTTCGAACTGGTGGGTGCGCCGTGGATTGATAGCAAGGGGTTAGCTGACGAACTGAACAGGCGCAGCATAGCGGGTATTTTTTTTCTACCTGCAGATTTTACGCCGGAGAGCAATAGCTACGCCCACCAGCAGTGCCATGGTGTGCGCCTGATTCTGATAGATCGCCATGCGCTTGACTCCCCGCTGCTGGGGCTGGAAATCGCCAGCGCACTTCATCAGCGCTACCCTGGCAAATTCCAGCTTATGGACACTCTGGGGATGATAGGGGCACGCAAGGTATTGCAGGCGATAAGCGAGGGGCAGAATCCTAAAAATATTCCTGTGCAGGATGATGTGGACATGTTCAATACGTTGCGAAGCCGCCATTTGCTGTATTGAATCGTGACTGTTTTCACGGGGTTTGATTCGGGCGCATTAAGTCAGTATGTTTCAACAAAGGCGCAACCAGATCCATAGGCAGAGGAAATATGATGGTGGTATTCTTGTCGGCACCTATTACCGTTAAGGTTTCCAGATAGCGCAGCAAAATAGCCTGTGGTTCCTGGGAAAGAATGCGAGCTGCCTGAAACAACTTTTCAGAGGCTTGTAATTCCCCTTCGGCATGGATCACCTTGGCACGCCGTTCGCGTTCCGCCTCCGCCTGTCTTGCGATTGCCCGTATCATGGATTCAGTCAGATCAACCTGCTTGATTTCCACGTTGCTCACTTTGATGCCCCATGAATCGGTCTGCGCATCCAGTGCTTCCTGGATATCCTTGTTCAGTTTTTCGCGCTCTGCCAGCATATCATCCAGTTGATGCTTGCCCAGCACCGATCTCAACATGGTCTGTGCTAACTGACTGGTTGCATTGAGGTAATTTTCCACCTGTATGATGGCTTTTTCAGGATCAATCACGCGCAGGTAAACCACTGCACTGACTTTTACGGATACATTGTCGCGCGAAATCACGTCCTGAGTGGGTACTTCCAGTACGATGGTGCGCAGATCCACACGCACGATCTGCTGAATGCCGGGAATGAGGACAATCAGCCCCGGCCCCTTGACCCGCCAGAAGCGACCCAGAGTAAACACTACGCCACGCTCATATTCGCGAAAAATCCGCAAGCTGGAAAACGCCAGCAAAATGAGCAATAGCAATCCAAAACTATAGTCCCAGTCCATAATATTCTCCCGTTAGTGTTTCTGGTATAAACCGATCAGCTCTGACTGTGCAAGGATGTGATTGCGCATGGCTTTTTCCAGCACAGTTTTTGTGGGATATTGCATATCCGGCAGCATTGTATCGAGCGCATAGAGTTTAAAGAAATAGCGATGTTTGCCGAACGGGGGACAGGGGCCGCGATAGCCGGGTTGATGCCAGTCGTTCATGCCTTGCAGGGCCAGCCTGGCGTTTACTGCAACCCCCTCTTCCAGTGAGTTGATACCAGCGGGCAGATTATATAAAACCCAGTGTACCCAGGTAATCCTGGGAGCCGCCGGATCAGGCGCATCGGGATCATCAAGGATCAATGCCAGACTTTTTGCGGCAGCCGGTACACCCGTCCAGACCAGTGGCGGAGAAATATTCAGACCGTCACAGGTGTGGCGTACCGGAATGTCATTAGCTGTTATGAATACAGGTGACTCGATGGATAAGGCCATGACGATGTTCCCTTTTTTATCCGCTGGCAAAGCTGTTCCGGCGAGGCCAATAGAAATACTGATAATGACTAATGTGGCAACCCAAATGAGGTGCCCGAATTTGCTTTTCATCTGTCAGGCACCGTGCTGCTAATTTTAGGCCGCAGAACCAATTTTTCTGGCAGATAGCAGTTCAACGGGCAGATTGAATTTCAGATATTGCCTGTGACGAACGACATCAGCACGCTGCGATTGCCGTTCTGCAACGCTGTTTTAAATTTACACATCATTTATAATGATGCACTCATTCAAGCTAAAAAAACTATCAGCCGATGCTGATTTTATGCAGGAAAAGTGCTTATTTAAAATCAGTCATCAACGATTTTTGCGAGAATTTGTTGCATAAGGCTTATATGAGAGCCTTAACAATATGATTTTCGCATAGGCAGCTCCCGACCATGCTCTATCCGATCCCCCTGTATCCTGAAAAATGTCATTTTACTGTCAGAAATTAACTTATCAGTGCGATGCGGCTTATTACTATGCTGCCATCAAGGATGTGCCCTGTTCAATCTGGCTGGACAGCGGCGGGATGGGGCGCTTCGATATTCTGACTGCCGCTCCTCATCACACACTAGAGACTTCAGGCGGCGATCCGTTCGGATTGATACGCGCTGAGTTGGGTGAGCACTTGCCTGCTGTCGAGAATATTCCGTTTGCCGGTGGTGCGGCAGGTTACTGGCGCTATGATCCGGCAATAGAAGCTGACGGAATTGCCATTTACGATTGGGCGCTGGTGCTGGATCACCGGGAAAAAACCGCTAAGCTGGTGTCGCATCGGCGTTACCCTGAAACTGAGACTTTATTGGAGCAGATTCTACAGCGACTTGCGCTAGCAGGCGATAGCGATGAAAAGGGTGAAGGGCGACGCGGGAAGGGCGATGTTGCGGATAATTTCAGCGTGCAGGGCAAAATCAGCAGCAATTTCAGCAAAGCCACTTATTCAGTTGCCTTTGATAAAGTGCAAGCATATCTGCAGGCGGGAGATTGCTATCAGGTCAATCTGGCCCAGCGTTTTTCTGCCGCAGCGACAGGCGATGCATTTCCTGCCTATCTTGAATTGCGCAAGCTGAGTCCCGCGCCATTCTCTGCTTTTTTGAACATTCAGGGTGTGCAAGTGCTGTGCGCTTCGCCTGAGCGTTTTGTCAGCGTGAAGAATGGCAAAGTTGAAACCCGTCCGATCAAGGGCACGCGCCCGCGCGACAGCAATCCTGAGAAAGACCTTCAACTGGCCGATGACTTAAGCTGCCACCCGAAAGATCGTGCCGAAAATTTGATGATCGTGGATCTGTTGCGCAACGATCTGGGCAAATGCTGCAAAGCGGGTTCGGTGCGTGTGCCGGAATTGTTTAAGGTAGAGAGCTATGCCAATGTCCACCATCTGGTCAGCACCATACAGGGCGAATTGACAGAAGATCGCGACGCGCTGGATGTCTTGGCAGGCTGTTTTCCGGGTGGCTCGATCACCGGTGCGCCGAAACGGCGCGCGATGCAGATTATCGAAGAGCTTGAACCCGATCCTCGCGAAGTGTATTGCGGTGCAATCGGCTACGTCGGTTTCGACGGCAACATGGATACCAATATCGTGATTCGCACGCTGGTCTATAGTGCTGGTGAAATACACTGCTGGGCGGGCGGCGGGCTGGTCGCCGACTCAAAGTGTGACGCGGAATATCAGGAGACGCTGGATAAGGCCTCCGCGATGTTGAAACTTCTGCAAATGTATGGCGGGAAGCGATAGCCTGGAGCGATTTTCGTTTTAATCACAAAATAAATTTAGTTTGGTGTGATTTCAATATAGACTTGTTTTTTGTCGTCAATTTTTTCCGTAGGCACGACAAAATTGATATCCCCCTCTTGGCAGTACCGAATTTGCGGTCTTAACAGCAGACGTACGCGGCCTGGATTTGATTCTGCAGATCCCTGGAACGTCAAAAATAATGAACCTCGCAGCAAGGTGCCATATTCCCTAAGCACTTCCTTGTTAATCCGCCATTCGACAGCAGGGCATTTCAGTTTTTCGTCAAAGAACTGATACAGAAACCAGTTTTTCTGGCCATCTGTATCGGATTCAAGCAGATTTGAAGTCAGCGACAACGCGCCTGAAACATATTCCATTATGGGCATCGCATTGGATCCAATCTTGGCAGTTTCGGCGGCAATTTTAGTTATTTTCGATAAATCCCATTTGCTTTTGGTGTTTCTTGAGGGAGAAAGTGCGCTTAAAGTGGCTGTAACTGGAATGGCCTCGGGTGCATTTTCTACCGACTCAAGTAAAATCTGGATGGCAAGTGCGCCTTCGTTAGTGAGTTCCTCCATCCAGTCCCACCAGAACGGCTCTATCAGTGAAATGCCGAATGCCCAGTCATAACGGTAGATATTCTGCTCTTTTGTATTTTTTTGAGTGAGCATCATTCCGGAGCAAAGTGGATTGTCTTCGCCTTGCAAACTTAGATGCCAGCGCTGAACAAAGCTGTCCTCATATTCCGGCTGCGCTTTCACTGTCGCAGGATCAAATCCTTCGGTCAATATGTAAACTTCAGGCGCAGTGGTTGTGTAATCTTTGGCAAGAAAGTCGAAGCGCATTCTTTTTACCCGGGTGCTCATGTTCTTTTCCTCATTTGTTTATGTTGATTAGAATGCCCCTGCGCTTGTCCCTGCAAACCCTGCTGCCGGGGTGATCAGTGTGTTGTTGACGCCGGGTTGCCACTGCCATTGTCCCGAGGCGAGATGCTTGACACATTTCCACTGCACGAATGCCTGTCCGGGCAAGCCCTGAATCACGCCGGTCCATTTTGGGATGGCGGGGCCGGGGCCGTTGTGATCGGGCGGCGGATTGTAGATATAGGCAAAATAGATGCTGGGATTGAGTTTGACGGCTTTTGCCGGATCCCAGTTGCCAAGGACTGGCTGATTGCCGACCGCATAGACAGCCTCGCCAGGTTGGGTCCAGCCGTTGTCGCAGAGCAGATTTGCGGTGGTGGTGGGCGTTGCGGGTTGCAGCGCAACTGTGAGGGTCTTGCCGGTGCTGACGTCGCGTGTACCCGATTTGATCAGCACCAGATTTTTGCCGGCGTTATACCAGCCAGCATTCGAAAAAGACGCACTGGTTTGCTGCGGCAGGATTTTGCCGTCAAGCTCTACGGAAACCGCGCGTACATCCTGAACGATCAACTTGACGATGTTGTTGCGCTGAGTGACGGCGCCCGGGTAACTGCCTGCCGCAGCATTAATTGATACCGTTACCGTACTGCCGGTCTGCTGCTGCGAAATGGCGGTGGTGCGGGTCTGGTAGAGGGGGCGTGTGTCCGCCCCGTAATTTACCGTCGTGCCGTCATCCTCGTACAGCGTGAACCGGCTGGCGGCAACATCCGCATAGACTTGCACGATTAAATCATTCTGCGCATTGCCGTGACCAAATGCATCGTGCGTATTTGCATCCACTTGCATCATCGGGATGATCGCACCGGCTCGCGCAAACACCGGCAGCCTGAAAATGCCATCGATATAGGTGGGGAACTGGCTCACCCATTGCCCGTCGAACCAGTCTCTTGTGTGATAGTTCACCCAGCGACCGCGGGGCAGATAAATGTCGCGGGCATATTCGCCGTGTTTCGCCACCACGCCCACCAGCAGATCGCGGCCGATCAGCTTTTCATGACCGATCTGCCGCACCTGGGGGTCGTCCTGATAATAAAACACCAGCGGCGGCACTACAGGCTCGCCCGAAAGATAGGCGCGATAGGCCAGCGAATAATAATAGGGGATCAACTCGTAGCGCTGACGGATGTTAGCCAGATTGGATTTAACATCGCCGACCAGGTCCGGTGCGGTCTCGTAGCGCAGCATTTTCTGAAAGCTGTTGTCGGTATGCGGGCGCACCGGCACGTCGAACCATGCGCCGTTGGCAAACCACTGGGTATAGAGCTCGTCCTGGTATTGCAGATTGCCGGAATGATTTGCGTTGTAGGGCATGCCTTCCCGACGGAAACCGCCGATATCCGAGCCGTAATAGTCGATGCCGGAAAAGGACATGTGCATCTGCGAATTCATGTGACTTGCCAGCAAATCCAGATTTGAGCCGATATCCCCCGACCACATGGCAACGCCGAACCGGTCAGAGCCCGGCGCACCCGAGCGGCTGATGATGAAGGGGCGTTTGTCGACAGTGCTTTGCCGGTATCCGTCGTAGATCGACTGATTCCACAGGAAAGCGTACAGGTTGTGTATATCGCCGTGGGTGTTCTTTCCGGCTTCAATGCCGTGATAACAGCTGCTTGGATCATACTTTTCAGGCTCGCCCAGATCGGTCCAGTGCGAGGTAATACCGTTGTTGATGAGATTAGGTAGTCGCCGGTTGTGCTGTATCCACTGCCCCGCTGCCGGATTTGACCAGTCTATCATCGCAGCCTGACCGAACCAGTCGTTGAGTATTATGCTGGGCTGCGTAGCAGGATTGCACTGATTATTGCTGCGCGCATAGGCGAACAGGCTGCCCTGTGCTTGCATCTGCGCATAGGTATTGGTGTTCTGATTCACATAGGATTCCTCTATTGCCACCAGACCGATGTTGTCCGCAGCCTGCGCGCTGATATGCGTTTTTGGATCGGGGAAATTTTTCAGGTCCCAGTCGAGTTTTCCCATTGAACTGTCCGGGCTGTTGGTTGTCACGCCGCCGAACCATTGCAGGTCGAGCACGAAGCCATCAAGCGGGAAAGTGTCTTGTCGTAAACCTGTTTTGAGTTTCTCGACCTGATCCCAGTTCTTGTAGCCGAATTCGGATACCCACAGTCCGAAGGCTTTTTTCGGTGGTACGGGCGGCGTGCCGACCAGTTCCATATAGTCGTGGCGCAGAACCGGCAGACTATCGCCCGCCATCAGATAAAAGCGGATCTGGTCGCCCCACATGCGCACCTGCCACGGATCACTGGTGAAATCCCAGTTCTGTTTGTAGACATTGTCCAGAAATAGCGCATAGTTGAGATCGTTGTCCCCCAAAGCATATATCACCGGAAACTGCACATTGCCGACCATACCGACCATACCGGCCTGACCGAAAGGCATAAAGCCGTTGCCGTGCGACTGTGCCTGACCTGCCGGTTGCGCCTCGCGCACCTTGTGCTGCAACCAGTCGCCATCCGCCGAACCCAGAACCTTGAACTGCTGACCCAGTCCGTAAACACTGGTGATCTGGTTCTGGCTGATACTAAGGCCTTTCCAGTCCTGAGCCAGATTTTGCGGGCAGACGGTGGTGAGCGGTTTGATTTTGTAACTCAGGGATAAGCATAAACTCTGCGGATCGACTGTAAGCTTGATGTCGCTCGTCTCGATGGCATTGCCAGTTTGCGTATAGACCGAGGCACCCGGATAAGCCGTTTTTTGTATCATCGGCGAGCTATACAGCGTTGATACAGGTGCCGTGCCAATGGCGGAATATTCGAAATGCATCAGATCGTTGTTCAGCGTTTCGACAACCAGATACTGATGGTTTGAAGTGAAAACGGCATGCTGAACCGTAGCGTACAGCGAGTTGCAGGCTAGCAGCAGTATTACGGAAATCAGTTTTTTCACAATAAAACACCCTTATCGATTGACGTAAACGGCAATTCAAATTATATCGGGGGATAAGTGCGACTGTATGCTAAATATATCGGGAAAACAATATGCCGAAGTGTATAGGTAATTCGGGAAAATTATCTTGGCTCTATGTGATTTGTAGTGGATACATCAAAATACATTTGCCGGTGGCAGACCGGCTGCTGGTTACCTTCTTTTGCGTCGCCAAAAGAAAGTAACCCAAGAAAAGGTGACCCCGGTTTACCGCGCCGCCAGTTTGCTGCCAATCTGGCGGCGTACCCTCGATAGCCTGCAAACAGCGGGGCTGTGCAACTCGCACGATCCGCTGCGCGTCCACGTGCTCAAACAGTGCGCGCCCAACTGCGCCGCTTGTTTGTGATCTATCTTCGGCGGCGCACAGGGGCTCGGTATTGCAAGTTATGCACAGCATTCATGGCATTATTAGCTTTGAGTTTTTTACTTTACTCGACTTAAACAGAGCTATTATCACGTCGAGGAATTAGCCGCCGTTTTGTATGCGGAGAATGCGGATGACTTCGGGGATGATACGCATACTACGCATGATGCTGGCCAGATGCTGGCGGTTGTTTACTTCCAGCGTAAAATTCAGCGCCGTATATTCACCCTCACTGGCGAAGCTGACATTTTCGATATTGGATTCCGCTTCTGCAATGGCAGCGGCGATTTTAGCCAGTACGCCGCGTTGATTGGCAACCAGTAGTTTGAGACTGACGGCGAAGGTGCGCGTAATATTTTTGTCCCACACCACATCCAGCCATTGTCCGTTGTGGTGTCCTTTGCGCAATACAGGACAATCGTGGGTGTGCACAACCAGACCTTGTCCGCTTTTGATTACGCCGATAATCGGATCGCCCGGAATGGGGCGGCAACAGGTGGCAAATTGCACCGCCATGCCTTCGGTGCCCTGAATCGTGATCACCGGATTGACGATGGTTTCACTGGGAGTGACTTCAACATTGCCAGCCAACTGCCTTGCAACGACCATGTTGAGCCGGCGTCCCAGTCCGATGTCGGCTAAGATTTCCTGGCGCGATTTGACACCGGTATCTTTTAGCAGTTTATCCCAACAGTTGTCCTGAATGTCTGTCGATTTTACGCCCAGTGTATGCAGGGCCTGATTCAGCAGTCGTTCACCGAGCAGTGCGGATTCGCCCGATTGCATGGTTTTCAGGAAGTGGCGAATGTGGCTGCGCGCTTTGTTGGTGGTGACGTAGGTAAGCCAGGCAGGGTTCGGCTTGGCATTTGGTGCGGTGATGATTTCAACGCGGTCGCCGTTGCGAAGTTCGCTGCGTAGCGGTACCAGTTCGTGGTTGATTTTAACGGCGATGCAGCGGTCGCCGATGTTGGTATGTACGTTGTAGGCGAAATCTACCGCTGTTGCACCACGCGGCAAAGACAGTATTTTTCCTTTTGGTGTGAATACATACACCGCATCAGGAAACAGATCCACCTTCAAATGCTCCATAAACTCAGCCGAGGTGCTGCTGTCATTGAGGCTTTCCAGCAGTTCCTGTAGCCACTGGTGTGTCTTCTGATGCAATTCGTTAATGGTGGAAGGGCCACTCTTGTATAGCCAGTGGGAAGCAACACCGGCATCGGCAATCCGGTGCATTTCATTGGTGCGAATCTGGACTTCTATCGGCGTGCCAAACGGGCCGAACAAGGTGCTGTGCAGCGATTGGTAGCCATTGGCCTTGGGAATGGCAATATAGTCTTTGATTTTTCCGGGTATCGGTTTATATAGGGCATGCAACGCACCCAGCGCCAGATAACAGGAGCCGCTGTCTTCAACCAGCACGCGGAAACCGTAAATATCCAGCACCTCTGAAAATGCCAGCGATTTTTTCTGCATCTTCTTGTAGATGCTGTAGATGTTCTTTTCACGACCGGTGACTTCAGCCTTGATGTTCTTTTTTTCAAGCTGTTGCCGGATTGCTTCAAGTATTTTTCCTACCACTTCGCGGCGATTACCGCGTGCGACTTTCAGAGCCTTGGACAGCACAGCATAGCGATTAGGATGTAAATGTTTGAAACTTAAATCCTGCAGTTCAAGATAGATTTCGTTCAAGCCCAGTCGATTGGCAATCGGCGCGTAGATCTCCATCGTTTCGCGTGCGATTCGCTCGCACTTCTCCGGTGTCATGGAACCCAGGGTGCGCATGTTGTGCAACCGGTCGGCAAGTTTAATCAGGATGACGCGCACATCACGCGCCATGGCCAGCAGCATTTTGCGGAAATTTTCCGCCTGCGCATCTTCACGCGTTTCAAAATGAACGCGTTCCAGCTTGCTTAAACCCTCGACCAGATCAGCGACAGGTTTGCCGAATTTTTCGGCAATTTGCTCCGAAGTGATTTCGGTGTCCTCGACAACATCATGCAACAGGGCTGCAATGATGGATTGCGTATCCAAGCGCAAGGGCGCGAGTATTCGGGCCACTGCTATCGGATGCGTAACATAGGGATCGCCGGACTGACGGGTTTGACCCTGATGGGCAATGCGGCTGAATTCGATCGCTGCACGGATGTGTTCGACATCCTGTGGTTTCAGGTAGTCTGCAACCTCTTTAATCAGTAATTCTGCATCAGCCATGTATTGCCTGCTTTTGAATAATGCAGAGGGGTGTTAAGCCTGGCCGCGGTTGAGTATTTCAACGCCAACTTTGCCTTTGCTGATTTCACGCAAGGCGACCACGGTCGGTTTGTCGCGGCTTTCAGGTACCAGATGCGAGGCACCATTGGCGATCTGACGTGCGCGAAAAGCGGCTGCCAGTGTCATGTCAAAGCGATTCGGGATATGTGCCAAGCACTCTTCTACGGTAATACGAGCCATAATTTACTCCTGTAATTGATTAATTAAACTTTGATGACGGGTCAGTTGGCGGGTTGTCCGCAAACGAGCAGCCAGCACGACGGCGTTGAATTCTTTCAATGCCTCGTTTAAATTGTTGTTGATGATAACATAATCGAATTCGGCTACATGTGCGACATCTTCACGGGCGGCCTTCATACGATGTTCAATGACCTTTTCACTGTCGGTGCCGCGGCCTTTGAGGCGTCGTTCCAGTTCTGCAATCGAGGGCGGCAGGATGAAAATACTGATGCAGTCAGGGCAAATGCTTCGCACTTGTGCAGCACCCTGCCAGTCTATTTCCAGCAAAATATCTCGATCCCTGGCGTTTTCCTGGGAAATCCAATACTGTGAGGTGCCGTAAAAATTGCCGTAAACTTCAGCACTTTCCAGAAAATCACCGCGCGTTGCCATCTCAAGAAAAGTTTCACGGCTGACAAAATGATAGGCAACACCGTCAACTTCACCGGTTCGCGGTGTCCGCGTGGTGTAGGAAATCGACAAATTAATCTGTGGATTGGTGGCGAGTAAGGCGTGTACTAAGCTGGTCTTGCCGGCACCGGAGGGGGCGCTGATGATAAACAGACTTCCTGACATAAAAAACTCCAGTTATTCCAAACTATGGATTTGAATTTGAATGCAATGTGTAACTGAGTGATTTAACGTGCGATGTAGCAATGTTGCTGTTAATTTGCCAGGCGCCTTAACGCACACAAATTAACATCGTACTCTTGCCGGTTAACTTTCTGCATTTTACACGATACCAGTAGTCTAAATTTTAACTGGGCATAAAAAATCGCCTGTCCGTCCCGGTTAAAGTGGTCAGCCTTTGCAAAATAAGGCTTCATGTATTTATTTTGAATTGCGTAATCGTTTGTAAACTTACTCATAAACAGCGTAATTACTGTGTATTTTTCAATATGCGTTTATTGATTTTAACTGTCTGATAAAACAATAAAATCGGGGTTTTTATAGGTAGTAATCGGGTAATAATATTACGATTACTTGCCATAGACGGTAATCATTAGTTGGTATATATTGGTCGATATCGAATAATTATTTCTATTGAAATTATGATTACTTGTCGTTTATCTTCTATTTTAGGCGCAAAGCGCCTCAAGGTTTCTGATGTATGCAGGGCAACGGGTATTGCGCGCGCTACGATAGATCGCTATTACTACGACAAGGTAAACAGGTTTGATCGCGAGGTGTTGTCCAAGCTTTGTTATTATCTGCAAGTGGCGCCAGGTGAGCTATTGGTGGTAATTGAACGGGGTAAGCTATTTGATAACTACTTTGATTTTCTGGATAATGCGAAAAATGATTGAACGTGAACTTAAGTTATTGCTGAGCGCCAGCGCATTCAAGTGCATTCAAGTGCATTATGCAGTTATGGCGCAAGGCTACATGATTATTGCTGACGGAAATCCTTTGGGAACGAAAAAACGCGAAACGCGCGAATTTAAAACGCTTGATACCGCCGCCAAATTTTTATTCAGAACCGGGGTTGCAGATTTTACAGTGAAATTAAAAACCAGCTTCTGATTTTTAGATTTTTTTGTCACTTGGTGAATACTGTTATCCTCCGGTTTCAGACTGGTTGTTGCCTCAAAACTGTGAAGTGTGTCCCTTTACGCACAGTTCGGCGCAGCGCAGCCCGCTTTGTACTGCGCCTTCCAGCGTGGCAGGATATTCGCCTTGGGTGTAATCGCCTGCAAGAAATAAACAGGGCAGGGGGGTTCGTTGTGCCGGGCGTTGCAAGTCGGGCGTGCAGGCAAAGGTTGCGCGCTTCTCTGCAATCACTTTTAACCACTGCGGCGTATCGGTAAAACCGAACTCCTTGTGCAACTCCGCAATCACTTTTTGACCCAGTTCGTCATGGGACAAGTTCTGGTGCCGTCCTTCTGCACTGATCACACTGGCGATCAGGCCGTGCTGTCCTGAAATTTGTCCTTTATCAAACAGCCACTGACTATAGCGCTGATGCAGACCGAGCATCGCGTAAGGTAATTTGACCCGGGGCGGATATTGCAGGTACAGGGTATAAATCGGCTGATGCTGTAAGGATTCGATTTGTGCCACTACCGGCGCGAGTGTATCAAAGGCGTTCAGCAGTCTGGCTGTTGTCACGGGCGGTGTGGCGCAAATCACGTGGCTGAAATATAGCGAACCCCGTTTGGTGGTGATTTCCATGCCATCTTCATGGGGACGCAAGCTTTCCACGCCGCAGGAGGTCAGTACATGTCCACCGTATTTTTTGATATAGCGTGCTGCGCGTGCCGGGAACAGAGAGGTAAAATCTATGCGCGGGATCAGCATATCGCTGTCGGCACGAGTTTGATTTAAGGCGTCTTTCAGTACGTTCAGTAACACACGGGCTGAAGCGATAACAACGGGGGTGTTAAGCGCGGCAATACACAGCGGTTCCCAGAGTTTTTGTATCAGTGCTGTGCTTTGATCGTAGCGGGTGAGCAGTTCGCTGGCCGCCATGTCTTGGGGCAGTTTGAAATGCATTTTCCGCAGCGTGAGCATGAAGCGTGCTGCGGAAATTCGTTCTCTCCAGGTCAGACCGTGCGCAAGGAGCAGTGCGATCAGAAGATGAAGAGGGGCGGGTAGTCGTGGTGCGTGCAGTGAAAAATGACCATGCAAATCGAGTTGCAAAGGCTGCCGCAGAAAATCCTGTTCGATGTTGCCGCCGACCTGTTTAATCAGGCGCAAGGTCTGGTGATAACAGCCCAGTAACAGATGCTGGCCGTTGTCCAGTTGCGTGCCCTGATAAGTTACGCCGCGCGCACGTCCGCCCAACTGTCTTGCGCTTTCAAATACTGTTACCTGTATGCCTTGTTCTGCCAGGGCCACAGCGGCGGCCATGCCCGCATAGCCTGCACCAATGATGGCAACATTCAAGTTCTCATGCTTGTTCATGGCGTTCGCTATGCACTGATCCAGGTTGTCCAGGCCAGCCACAGTTTACGCAACGGGGTGAGCGAGACACGCTCTTTTAATACATGACAGCCGGAACTGATTACTTCATCCAGCGTTGCGCGATAAATCTTCGCCATAATCAGGCCGGTACGCTGGTTTTTCCTGTCCACTGCGGGTAATTGCGAGAGAGCCAGCTGGTAGTAGTGCTGTGCACGGTCAATCTGTAACGCCATCAGTTTCTGGAAGTTTTCACTCTCGCGTGCATTGAGGATATCGGCAGCGGTTACATTAAAACGTTTCATTTCATCCATAGGCAGGTAGATGCGGTTACGTCTGGCATCTTCACCGACATCGCGGATAATGTTGGTGAGCTGAAAGGCCAATCCCAGATCATGCGCGTATTTGAGTGTTTGCCGGTCCTGGTAGCCGAAAATTTCCACCGACAACAGACCGACCACTGAGGCTACCCGGTAGCAATATAACTGTAGTGATTTGAAATCATTGTAGCGTGGCTGGTCAAGATCCATCTCCATTCCGTCTATGATTTCAAGCAGTAACTCCTGCGCCATGTTGAACTGTACAACGACGGGCACCAGTGCGATGGCTACCGGGTGCTGTGGCTTCCCTCCGTAGATTTCAGCCACCTGTCCGCGCCACCAGTTAAGGGTGGTACGGGCGACCTGTTCATCAGTGCATTCGTCCACCACATCATCTACTTCGCGGCAGAAAGCATACAGTGCAGTGATTGCGCGGCGCTTTGCCTTGGGCAAAAACAGAAAACTGTAATAAAAACTGGAGCCGCTGGCGGCCGCTTTGTCTTGGCAATATTGGTCTGGAGTCATGTTATAAATCTACAATCGTTTTATTTCCACAAAAGGCACTAAATAAACCCAAAACCTATCTCATAAATTAAACTCATGTGTCAGGAACTGATTTATTGAGTGGATTTTTATTGAATATTTTAGTGTATTTCGTGGACTGGGGTTTATGGTTAATAGCTGTAGGGCGCAGATTTGCATAACATGATAACCCAGTCCAGGGGGCCTAATACCGGGCGGTGATGAAAAACGTCGTAATCGACGGCTTCGATCTTGTTCAGAATGCGCAATCCTCCTGCGATGATCATACGCATTTCAAGACCGATGCGCCCGGTAAGCACACTGCCCAGCGGCGCTCCTTGCAGCATCAGTTGACGGGTACGCTGAATCTGAAACTTCATCAATTTTCGCCAGTCTTCATTACAGTTTTGTTGTAGAAGCTGATTTTCATCGACGCCGAAGCGTGCCATTTCATCCAGCGGCAGATAAACGCGGCCGATCTGCCAGTCCTTTGCGACATCCTGCCAGAAGTTAATCAACTGCAAACTGCTGCAAATTGCATCCGAATAGGCCAGATTAACCGGCGTGGCTTCGCCGTACAGATGCAGCATCAGCTGGCCTACCGGATTGGCTGAACGCCGGCAATAGTCAAGCAGTTCGGCGTAATTATCATAGCGTTTCTTGACCACATCCTGTGAGAAGGCATTCAGCAGTTCGTGAAACGGTTGCAGCGGAAGTTGGTATTGCAGGATTGTTGCGGCGAGATGACGGAATAACGGCGTTGCGGGCGTCTCATTGATGCGAGCCAGCTTATCCCTGAATGCCTCCAGTTGTAGCAGGCGTTCCTCATCAGGCAGATTGCCCTCGTCGGCGATGTCATCCGCAGCTCTTGCAAAATGATAGATAGCTGCCACCGGACGCCTCAATCTTTTAGGCATCAAGATAGACGCGACCGGGAAATTCTCGTAATGATCTACGGGCATATTTACAGCAGATCGTTGCGATGCAGCATGAACACGAACTGATCGCCCGCGGTGACATCCAGCCAGGTGAAAGGCAGTTTGGGATAGGCGGCCTCAAGCACATCTCGGTTGTGGCCGATTTCGACGATCAAAATGCCGTTTTCTGTCAGGTGTTCAGCGGCATGTTGCAATATGAGGCGTGTGGCATCCAGTCCGTCCTTGCCGCTGCCCAGCGATAGCACAGGTTCGTGCAAATATTCCTGCGGCAGGGCTGCTACAGAATCCGCATCGACATAAGGAGGATTGCTGATGATCAGATCGTACTGGCGCCCATCGAGTTTGGCAAATAAGTCGGATTCGATCAGGCTGATCTGTGCTTGCAGTTCATAATCGCTGACATTACGTGCGGCCACTTGAAGGGCGTCAGAGGATAAATCTACTGCGTCAATATGTGCATTGGGGAAGGTATCCGCGCAAAGAATCGCCAGACAGCCGCTGCCGGTGCAAAGATCAAGCACGCGAGTTATGGCGTCCGGGTCTGCAATCCAGGGAGATAATTGTTGACGCAGCAACTCGGCGATAAACGAGCGCGGTACAATGACGCGTTCATCGACATAAAAGCTATATTCGCCGAGGAATGCTTCATGAGTCAGGTAGGCGGCCGGGATGTGCTGCTCGACACGTTTTTGTATTACGCTCAACACTTCAGCCCGTTCGATGTCGGTGAGCTGCGCATCAAGGAAGGGCGCCAGGGTGTCGACGGGCAAGTGCAGCGTATGCAGGATCAGATAGACAGCCTCGTCGTAGGCATCATTGCTGCCGTGTCCGAAGAACAGCTTGGCCTGATAGAAACGGCTAACCGAAAAACGCAGAAAATCGCGTACCGTATGCAAACTTTGAGAAGCCGCGGAGAAGTAAATATTCATTTGATTAAAAGGTTTTCCAGTGTGCGCTGATAGGTCAGTTTGAGGGGGTCGATATCGGCGATGGCAACGCATTCGTTGAGCTGATGTATGGTGGCATTCAGCGGCCCGAATTCGATGACTTGTGTGCAGATATCTGCGATGAAACGTCCGTCGGAAGTACCGCCTGTGGTCGATAATTCAGGGCTGATTCCGTAACATTGTTCAATTGCGCGGCTGATTGCTTCGACCAGATTGCCCTTGGGGGTAATGTAAGGTTTGCCCGACAATTCCCATTGCAAATCATATTGAACCGCGTGCTTGTCAAGAATAGCGTGTACGCGGCTTTTCAGCTCCTGTTCGGTGCTGGCGGTGGAAAAACGGAAATTGAACAGGATGTCTACCGTGCCAGGCACTACATTGGTGGCTCCTGTGCCGCCATTGATATTGGAGATTTGCCAGGAGGTGGGCGGAAAATATTCATTGCCGCTGTCCCAGCTGGTAGTCGCTAATTCGGCGATCGCAGGCGCTATCATGTGTATCGGATTTTTCAGCAGATGCGGATAAGCGATATGTCCCTGAATGCCTTTTACAATCAATTTGCCGGAGAGTGAACCGCGCCGTCCGTTCTTGATCATGTCACCGACCAGTTTATTCGACGTGGGTTCGCCGACGATGCAATAGTCCAGCGTCTCGCCGCGAGCCTTTAACGCTTCGACCACGCGCACTGTGCCATCCACCGCCACACCCTCTTCATCTGAGGTGATCAGCAGTGCAATGGAACCCTTATGTGCGGGATGATTTTCAACGAAGGCTTCGATGGCGGTGATAAAGGCCGCCAGCGATGTTTTCATGTCAGCCGAGCCGCGACCGTAGAGCATTTTATCGCGTATGGTAGGCTCAAATGGCGGGCTGAACCAGGAGGCTTCAGGGCCTGACGGGACGACATCGGTGTGTCCTGCGAAAACCACCACGGGTGCATCAATCCCGCGCCTGGCCCAGAAATTATCCACATTGCCAAAGCGCATGCGTTCGATGGTGAAGCCCAGCTTTTCCAGTCGTTCGATAAGAATTTCCTGGCAGCCTGCGTCATCCGGTGTCAGTGAGCGCCGCGCAATCAGGGCTTTTGCAAGTGCTAATGTCATGTTAAAACCTTTACCTTAAATATTTCGGCATAAACTGCCGCATCAAAACCGATACATAACAGTTTTCCATCCTGTTCCAGCAGCGGACGCTTGATGACGCTGGTTTTGTCCGTCATCAGAGCCAGTGCCGAGGTGTTATCCTGAGTCAGCAGTTTTTGTTCTTCTGACAGGCCGCGCCAGGTTAGCCCTTTACGGTTGATCAGTTCGTTCCAGTCGCGTTGTTGCAGCCAGTTTTGTGCTGTTGTACAGCTTAAGCCGAGTTTTTTAAAGTCCTGAAATTCGACAGCAATGTTGTGTGCCGCTAACCAGTCTCGTGCTTTTTTAACTGTGCTGCAATTGGCTATACCATAAAGTTTCATTGGAAGTCCGGGTAGTAATACTTTGCTACTCCCTCCCGCTTGCGGGACAAGCCGTGACTTATCTGCGTGCAGACTTGGTCGATGGGCTATTTGCTCCATCAGGGAGCTGGAAGGGAAGGGAGCAGGCGCGTCAGAATGAAGCGTATTTTTCATGTCTGTCAAGTTTGATCCAAATCAAGTTTAATATTGCTGAAGTCGGAAGCTGCGGAAAGGCTTTGAGTCTTTGTTGGAGTATGGTTGCCGCGCCGTGAAAAGTCGATCATTGCGGAGAGGTTGCTTGACGAATCTGCATTGCGCATGGCTTCTTCCTTACTGATCGTACCGGATTGATACAAATGATAAAGCGCGTGCTCAAAAGTTTGTGAACCGATGGAGACGCTTTTTTCGATCGCGTCGTGAATATTGTCGATATCGTCATTCTTAATCATTTCTGCAATCAGCGTCGTATTCAGCAATATTTCCACAGCAGGTACTTGCTTGCCCTGTAAGTTGCGCACCAGACGCTGTGAAATCACTGCGCGTAAACACATGGAAAGATCGGATAAAACATTTTTGCGTGAGTCATAAGGGAAAAAATTAACGATGCGATTGAGCGCGTGATAACTGTTGTTGGCATGTAACGTGGTCAGGCATAGATGCCCGGTTTGCGCAAAAATCAGCGCGTGTCTCATGGTTTCACGGTCGCGCACTTCACCTATCATCAGCACATCCGGCGCTTCACGCATACCATACGACAATGCGTTGTCATAACTTAGCGTATCTGTGCCGATCTCACGCTGGTTTATGATTGCTTTGTCGTGAGTAAACACATATTCAATCGGCTCTTCAATGGTTAAGATATGCCCTGTTTGCTGACTGCCGCGATGATTGATCATGGACGCCAGCGTGGTTGATTTTCCTGAACCGGTCGCACCCACCACCAGCACCAGTCCGCGTTTTTCCAGGATTAAGGATTTGAGTACGGCGGGCAGATGCAAGTCATCAATGCTGCTGATTTTACTTCTGATATGGCGAATGACAATGGCGATGTCACCGCGCTGACGGAAAATGTTGACGCGAAAGTTGCCCGCTTCCTCAAAATGACAGGAGAAATTCATCTCCATTTTGGCTTCAAATTCGATAATCTGTCTGGAGGACATCATTTCGTAGGCGATGCGTTTGATGATCTCTGCACTCAGAATCTGTGCGTTGACCGGCATGGCGATGCCATCAATTTTGATGTTGACCGGCGCGCCGACCGAAAAGAACAGGTCGGAGGCGACGCTGTCTGCGGCCAGTTTCAGCAATGGAGTGACAATCATAAGCCTGCCTCAATAAACAGTTACAAGTTGCAAGGCGCAAGGTTTGTTGTACCTTGAACCTCGTTCCTGAATTAAATGCCCCTGAGCAATTCGTTAATGCCAACTTTGGAGCGGGTCTTGGCATCGACTTTCTTGACGATCACCGCGCAATACAGGCTGTACTTACCCTCCTCCGAGGGCAGACTGCCGCTCACAACAACCGAACCTGCAGGAACACGACCATAAGTGACGGTGCCGGTTTCACGGTCATAAATCTTGGTGCTCTGGCCGATAAATACGCCCATTGAGATCACCACATTATCTTCGAGGATGACGCCTTCAACGATTTCAGAACGGGCGCCAACGAAACAATTGTCGCCGATAATGGTCGGATTGGCTTGTACAGGTTCCAGTACACCGCCGATACCGACGCCGCCGGACAAATGCACATTTTTGCCGATCTGCGCACAGGAACCAACCGTAGCCCAGGTATCTATCATGGCGCCTTCATCAATATAGGCGCCGATATTCACGTAAGAGGGCATCAGCACCACGTTTTTCGCGATGTAGGCACCACGACGGGCAGCAGCAGGCGGCACGACGCGGAAACCGCCTTGCTGAAAATCAAGGCTGGTGTAGTCGGCAAATTTTGAAGGTACTTTATCGTAAAAATTAGTATGTCCACCTTTGATCAAGGCGTTGTCTTCCAGACGGAAGGACAGCAATACCGCTTTTTTCAGCCATTGATGAGTAAACCATTCACCGTCGATTTTTTCAGCGACGCGCAGCGTACCATTGTCCAGTTTGTTGATGACAGTATTAATCGCTTCCTTGAGTTGTGCGTCCGCGTTGCCCGGGGTAATCTCGGCGCGGCGTTCAAAAGCGGCTTCGATGATTTGCTGAAGTTGAGTCATGTTGGTTCCCGAATGAATGGTAAGTAGTGAGTGGTAAGTGGTCAGTTGTAAGTCAGTTCGCCGGTAGCTACTTGCTATTCACTACTGACAACTTACGAGTGTATTCTGCAATTCTGTGTGCGGCTTCCACGCTTTCATCAACGCCTGCCACCAGTGCCAGGCGCACAAAATTCTCGCCCGGGTTAATGCCTTGTGCGCTGCGCGCGAGATAACTGCCCGGCAGGACAGTCACATTATAATCGCGATACAAGTTTTGCGCGAAAGCCGTGTCAGCGATGGGCGTCTGTATCCACAAATAAAAACCGGCATCGGGCAGGCAGACCGGCAGCACAGGCGATAGTATTTCGCTCACACGGGCAAATTTTTCAGTATACAGGCGGCGATTTTCTGCAACATGAACTTCGTCATTCCATGCTGCAATGCTGGCGGCCTGAATCACCGGATTCATCGCTGAACCGTGGTAGGTGCGATACAGCGCGAACTTTTCGATCACGCGGGCGTCTCCTGCGACAAAGCCTGAACGCATGCCGGGTACATTGGAGCGTTTCGACAGGCTGGAAAACACCAGCAGATTGCGATAATCAACACGCCCCAGTTGCTGCGCGGCTTGCAGTGCCCCCAGTGGCTTCGTGTTGAAATAAATTTCCGAGTAACATTCATCAGAAGCTATCACAAAACCGTAACGGTCGGACAGCTCGAACAGGGTTTTCCATTCGGCCAGCGGCATCACGCGTCCGGTCGGATTGCCGGGCGAGCACACATAAATCAGCTGGGTGCGCTGCCAGACTTCGACGGGTAGCTGGGCAAAATTCAGCGCGTAATTGTCATCCGGCAGGTTATTGATAAAATAAGGGGTGGCACCAGCTAAAAATGCCGCGCCTTCATAAATCTGATAGAAGGGATTAGGGCAAATGACCACAGGATCGGTTTTGTTGCGGTTGATCACGGTTTGTGCCAGCGAGAATAACGCCTCACGGCTGCCATTCACCGGCAGGACTTGCGTTTTGAAGTCGGGTGCAGGAATGTCGTAGCGACGCGACAGCCAGCAGGCGATAGTCGAACGCAAGGCATCTGAGCCTGTCGTCGTGGGATAATTCGCCAGTCCCGCCATGTTGCTGATCAGCGCATCAACTATAAATTGCGGCGTGGCGTGTTTTGGTTCGCCGATGGACAGGCTGATAGGGCGGTATTCGGGATTGGCAGTGACTTGCCGGAACAACGCGGCGAGTTTCTGGAACGGGTAGGGCTGGAGTTTGTTCAGATCATTATTCATTACAGTTTGAGCGTCAGCAAAAGTGACGGGCATTATATAAGGGCAGACAGATGTCATCAAAACAAAATATCATGCCGGTTGCCGGAATATTAAGCGGGGCGCTGGTATGGGGACTGATCTGGTACCCTTATCGCGTGTTACAAATCGCCGGCATTTCAGCTCCCTTGGCGACATTGATTAGCTATTTGCTGGCGATGCTGTTCGGCGCCTTCATGTTGCCCGGGGTGTTTCGCGAGCTGCGCGGCGGGTGGGCGGCCTTGCTGGTGTTTTCCGCAGGCTGGGCTAATTTCGGTTACGTGCTGGCCATGTTGCACGGCGAAGTGATGCGGGTGCTGCTGCTGTTTTATCTCGCGCCGCTCTGGACTCTCCTGTTGTCATACTGGTTGCTAGGTGAACGGCTCAACCGCTACGGTTATCTGGTGATCGCGCTGTCGCTGGGTGGTGCCTTCGTGATGTTATGGAAACCCGAACTGGGCATGCCGTTCCCGCAAAACAGTTCGGAATGGCTGGGTTTGTCGGCAGGTGTAGGCTTTGCGCTGTCCAATGTGGTGTCCAGACGTGCGAATCACCTGAGCGTTGAAGCCAAATCGTTCAGCATCTGGCTGGGCACCGCACTGCTCACCGCCCCGTTGTTATGCTGGCAGGGCGGCGTGTCGTTACAGGGAATCGCCGCCGTATACTGGCTGATACTTTTACTGCTGGGTATTGCGCTGTGCGCGGTCAGCTTCGCCGTGCAATACGGTATTACGCACATGCCGGCAAACCGCGCGATGCTGTTGTTTCTGTTCGAACTGGTCATCGCTGCGATAGCATCTTATTTCCTGGCGAATGAGGCGATGGGGCTGCGGGAATGGCTAGGAGCAGTATTGATCGTATCCGCCAGCCTGTTGTCCGGAAAGCTGTATGCTGTCAAATAACATGCCTGGCGCACGCCTGATGCCATCAGGGCAAGCCTGCACTAGGCCACGGTAATCTCGTTATTCAGATACACATCCTGGATTGCCTTGAGCAGTATGACGCCGTCAGCCATCGGTTTCTGAAAGGCTTTGCGGCCTGAAATCAGCCCCATGCCACCGGCGCGTTTATTGATAACAGCGGTGCGAACCGCCTGATGCAAATCATCCTTGCCCGATTCCCCGCCTGAGTTGATCAACCCT
Organism: uncultured Nitrosomonadales bacterium; assembly: GCA_903915035.1. Lineage (GTDB taxonomy): Bacteria > Pseudomonadota > Gammaproteobacteria > Burkholderiales > Gallionellaceae > Gallionella. The sequence continues at coordinate 37,351 of CAIWRI010000048.1, forward strand.
GCACGTCCCATAAAGCAATTGGCCACCTGATAACGCACCAGATCGACCGGATGTTCGGTGGTCAACTTGCTGTAAACCAGCCCGCTGGTTTTGCCAAACTGGAGGGCGTTGTAGCCGCCGTTGTTTTCGGCCATTTTCTGTTTAATGATATCGGCGTTGAGCGTGGCGGCCAGATGATTGGCCTGCCCGGTCAGATCCGCTGAGACGTGATAATCAACGCCTTCCTTTTTGAAGGCCGGATTGCGTAAATACGCCCACAGCACGGTTGCCATGCCTAAATTATGTGCGTGCTCAAACGCATCAGAGACTTCCTGAATTTGCCGCCTTGATTCATCAGAGCCAAAAAATATCGTCGCGCCTACGGCCACAGCCCCCGTATCGAAAGCCTGATTCACCGTGGCGAACAGCGTCTGGTCGAACTTGTTGGGATAGGTGAGCAACTCGTTATGATTGATTTTAACGATGAAAGGAATCTTGTGGGCGTAGCGCCGCGCGATGGAGGCGAGTACGCCTAAGGTAGAGGCGACACCGTTGCAACCGCCTTCGATGGCAAGTTTGATGATGTTTTCGGGATCGAAGTACAGCGGATTGGGCGCGAATGAAGCCCCGGCGGAATGCTCTACGCCCTGATCGACGGGCAGAAGGGAGAGATAGCCGGTATCAGCCAGTCTGCCGTGCCCGTATAAGGTCTGCAAACTGCGCAGCACGGCAGGCTTTCTGTCCTTGACCGACACCACGCGATCCACATAATCAGGACCTGGCAGTTGCAGTAATTCTTTAGGGATGCCGCTACAGCGGTGGTTTAAAAGGTATTGCGCTTCGTCAGCCAGTAATTGCACGATATTCGTCATGATTTCACTCCCTGTGATTAAGCTTGAGAGCGTCATGTTACTCCTGTTGCCATGAACTATCTATCTGAGCAGATACATTATTTTTTATATCAAGGCTGGTTTTATCTCAGGAAAATCCCAGCCGCTTATCTTGTTATCGTGAGGAAATGCTTTTCAATTCTGCAAAGAACGGAGTGTCAGTAAAATTGCCCGCACTTCCGGGGTGCTGGATTTTCCCGGAAGAATCAGCCTTTGCATTAAAGGCAATTTCAGCATATCCGGCTTGCGCTGTTAGCAATTGGCAAAAATGCATAGGCCATTTGGCATATTGTTTCGTCGTTTAAATCGCGTTATTGTTCGTTCCAGAGGGTAGCCGGGTTTCTCAGCATGAAGTAAACGGTGAGCGGCTTGAAAAAACAGGCAAGCAGGAGCGCTCACCGGGTAAGCGGTATCAAGATTCAGGCAAGCAGGAGCGCTCATCCGGCAAGCAGGAGCGCTCACCGGGTAAGCGGTATCAAGATTCAGGCAAGCAGGAGCACTCATCCGGCAAGCAGGAGCGCTCATTAGGGAAGAAATATCAAGATTGAGTGAAGTCGCATCAAGGTTTAGTGACGCCGTCTTAAGATTTCGTGTGGCGGCCTCAAGATTCCGGCAAGCCATAGCACTTATCCGGCATCAGGTACCGCGTCTTGTTTCACAGGGGAGTGTACCGGCTTGGCGGACATTTTTATTGAGGGAGGGCAGCACAAAAACGCTTGGCTGCACATGGGCAATACCAGAAAAAAGTGAATGACAGCAGCATTGAAAATAAACCGTCTGTTAACCGTTTCATAAGACAAGGGAGTGACTATCATGCCGAATACAACTTTTATGCCGCACAGCAATATTGGCAAACTCGAACTGCTGGAACACGCAGCCGCCACGTTTCCGGCGTATCAGATCCTTTTTGAAATCAACGATACTGACACGAAGGCCCTGAAAAACGATGCGTTCAATCTGCGTAAGGCTTACACCTTAAAGCATCAGGTGCAAAGTTACGGGCATCGCTGTACCGCCTACATGAATCTGCTCTGGGATGGCGGCGGCGGTGATACCTCCTGGCCTGTCGCCC